>NZ_MIIZ01000710.1:0-4281 GCF_001743005.1 Shigella sp. FC1967
TTGATTTATTTTGATTTATTTTGTTCTTATAACGGTAAAATAATGAATAATAAGTTATTTAAATAATCGTATAGATATGTAGTTAAAGCTTAAAAATATTCTAAATAAGTAAATGCGATAAATAAAATCAATATTTTTATGTTAATTGGTAGAAATCATTGGTAATGAATAACCCCAAAGTTGGCGTTCACTTTGGGGTTATTTTTATTTAGATATAACATTATTTTAGGCTGTTAATGCTGTTTACCTTGTTCAATACCTAAACCTATTTGAGAACGAATAAACTGTGCTTGGAATTTTGCTTTTTCTTGCTCACCTAAAGATGATTTATCTGTAATAGAGAAAAGCCATGAGACAACAAACGCAATGATTATTGAGAATAATGCTGGATACTCATAAGGGTATATAGGTTTTTCATGACCTAAAATACTCACCCAAATTGTTGGTCCTAAAATCATCAACATGACAGCAACTAATAGCCCAGACCATCCTCCCGCGACAGCACCTCGTGTTGTAAGTCCTTTCCAATACATAGATAACAAGATGATCGGGAAGTTACAGCTCGCCGCAATTGAGAACGCTAGCCCTACCATAAAAGCAATATTTTGCTTTTCAAATAAAATCCCTAAACCGATAGCGACAATGCCTAAGATAACCACAGTAATTTTGGATACTTTTAGCTCTTGTCTTTCATCTGCGTGACCATTTTTAATTACATTAGCGTAGAGATCATGTGAGACCGCAGATGCACCCGCTAAAGTCAGTCCTGCAACAACCGCTAAAATCGTGGCAAAGGCAACGGCTGAAATAAAGCCTAAGAAGAAATTACCACCAACGGCATCTGCTAAATGAACTGCCGCCATATTGGTTCCACCAATCAAAGCGCCAGCGGCATCTTTGAACATAGGATTAGGGCTAACGAGTAAGATAGCGCCGAAACCAATGATAAAAGTAAGAATATAGAAATAACCGATAAAACCTGTTGCATAGAAAACACTCTTACGGGCTTCTTTTGCATCACTAACAGTAAAGAAGCGCATGATGATATGAGGAAGTCCTGCCGTACCAAACATGAGAGCAAGACCTAAAGAGAGAGCAGATATAGGATCAGAAACCAACCCACCAGGACTCATGATAGAGGATCCTTTTGAGTGAACACTGACGGCTTCTTTAAATAAGGTATTGAAATTAAAATCGACAGTTTTCATCACCATAACAGCCATAAAACTTGCACCTGCAAGTAATAAGATAGCTTTAATGATTTGAACCCAAGTGGTGGCTAACATGCCCCCAAATAAAACATATAACACCATTAGAATACCGACGAGCACAACGGCAATATGGTAGTTTAAGCCGAAGAGGAGTTCGATTAATTTTCCAGCACCTACCATCTGTGCAATCAGATAAAGAGCAACAACAACCAATGATCCAATGGCGGAGAGTGTTCTTATAGGTTTAGGGCTTAAGCGATAAGAGACAACATCAGCAAAGGTATAACGCCCTAAATTACGTAAGCGTTCAGCAATGATAAAAAGAATGATAGGCCAACCAATTAGAAATCCAATTGAATAGATAAGCCCATCATAACCTGAGGTATAAACCAGTGCAGAGATCCCTAAAAACGATGCGGCAGACATAAAGTCACCTGCGATTGCCATCCCGTTTTGAAAGCCAGTAATTTTTCCTCCAGCAGTATAGTAATCAGCACGAGAGCGTGTACGTTTAGAAGCCCAATAAGTGATGTAAAGTGTTAATCCTACAAATATTAGGAACATAATGATGGCCTGAATATTCATAGGTTGTTTCTCTCCTCCTTCTGTTATTGCGGTAGCGTAAGCAACCGTTGAAGAGAGAAAAAATAAGCTTATTGCGTAGAGTAACTTTCTCATTTTTCTACCTCTTCAATAATTTCAGTGGTAAGTTTGTCGAACTCTGTATTGGCTCTAATAACGTAAATGCCCGTTAATAAAAATGAAGCGACGATTAATCCCATACCAATGGGGATACCTCGTGTAATGTAGCTTCCCTCATACAGTGGTGTACCTAACCATTGTGGATAGAACGCAATAAGTAAGATAAATGAGACATACATAACGAGCGTAATAATTGAAAGTGTCCATGAAAAACGACTACGTTTATTAACCAGTTCTTTAAAGCGAGGGTTGTTTTTTATCTCTTGATAAATATTGGCATTCATCAGAGTTCTCCTCTATATAATTGTTTGGTTTATCACTTGATTTAGAGGCTTCAATCCCCTGCATTTCATGATTTTTAGGTAAGAGAGCCCAGCAAAGGCATGAAAATGCCTTTGCTTTGTCGTATTACGTTTTTTAAATGACAGCTATTTTGTTGTGTACTAAGCCGTGAGTGAAAGAGACTGTTTTTCTTCTAACAGTTTCTCTACAACACCCGGATCTGCGAGTGTTGAGGTATCCCCGAGGTTAGTTGTGTCGCCAGAGGCAATCTTACGCAAGATACGGCGCATAATTTTCCCTGATCGTGTTTTGGGTAAGGAATCTGTCCAATGAAGGATATCAGGTGTGGCTATTGGTCCAATCTCTTTACGTACCCAGTTGCGAACTTCAGTATAAAGTTCAGGTGTTGGCTCTTCACCATGATTTAAAGTGACATAAGCATAAATGGCTTGCCCTTTAATATTGTGTGGAATACCCACTACGGCAGCTTCTGCAATCTTAGGATGTGCAACAAGCGCTGATTCAATCTCTGCTGTTCCTAAACGGTGACCCGAAATATTCAAGACATCATCAACACGCCCTGTTATCCAATAGTCACCCTCTTCATCTCGACGAGCGCCATCACCAGAGAAATACATCCCTTTAAAGGTTGAAAAGTAGGTTTGTTCAAAACGGTCGTGATCACCAAAAAGAGTCCTTGCTTGGCCAGGCCAAGAATCAGTAATCACTAAGTTACCTTCGCAAGCCCCTTGTTGTATTTCTCCCATATTATCGACAATTGCAGGCTGAACGCCGAAGAAAGGGCGTGTTGCTGAGCCTGGTTTTAGATCCATAGCACCTGGTAATGGGGTTATCATAAAACCCCCCGTTTCTGTTTGCCACCATGTATCAACGATAGGGCATTGACTGCGTCCCATCTTCTGATAGAACCACTCCCATGCTTCAGGGTTAATAGGTTCACCAACAGAGCCTAGAATGCGCAGAGAAGTGCGTTGAGTGCCCTCAATTGCTTTATCGCCTTCAGCCATTAATGCACGGATTGCAGTCGGTGCTGTATATAAGATATTGATTTGGTGTTTATCAACAACTTGAGCCATACGGTTAACAGATGGATAATTAGGAACCCCTTCAAACATAACCGTAGTCGCACCATTTGAAAGCGGACCATACAATAAGTAGCTATGTCCTGTTACCCAGCCGACATCTGCAGTACACCTTTAGGTTTGCCTGTTGAACCTGATGTATACAGGATAAAGAGAGGATCTTCTGCATCCATAACTTCAACATCACATTCTGTACTGACACCTTGAATAATTTCATCCCACCAAACATCACGCCCTTCAATCCATTGTTCAGTATGTCCTGTTCGACGAAATACTACTACATGGTTAATAGGGGGGATATCAGCGTGATTTAAAGCATCATCAACATTTTTCTTTAAAGGAATAGCGCGACCTGCACGTAAACCTTCATCAGCTGTGATCACTAATTTAGCTTTTGAATCAATGATCCTACCTGCAACAGCTTCAGGAGAGAAACCGCCAAAAATAACGGAGTGGATGGCACCAATACGAGTACAAGCGAGCATAGCGACCGCGGCTTCTGGTATCATCGGCATATAAATAGCCACAACATCGCCTTTTTTAATACCTAAGTTTTTTAATACGTTAGCGAATTGGCAAACATCTTGGTGGAGTTGTCGGTAGGTGATTTTTTTCGACTCATTTGGTGAGTCACCTTCCCAAATAATGGCAACTTGATCACCTCGTGTTTTAAGGTGGCGATCAAGACAGTTTTGACTGATATTTAGCTGACCATCTTCAAACCAGCGAATGCGTACATGGCCAGGATCAAAGGAAGTGTTCTTTACCACCGTATATGGTTTTATCCAGTCAATGATTTTCCCTTTATCTGCCCAAAAGGCCTCAGGGTTTTTGATGGATAATTCATAATCTTTTTGGTATTGGCTCTTTATTTATCGAGGGCGGTGTTCTTTACCACCGTATATGGTTTTATCCAGTCAATGATTTTCCCTTTATCTGCCCAAAAGGCCTCAGGGTTTTTGATGGATAATTCATAATCTTTT
>NZ_MIIZ01000711.1:0-4277 GCF_001743005.1 Shigella sp. FC1967
TTTGCAGTTCAGAAACACGCTCACTAGCAAGATTGATCATGGCTTCTTTCGAACCAAAATGAATCGCGCCTGTTGGGCAAGTTTTCACACAGGCAGGTTCTTGACCAACTTCTACACGGTCAACACATAACGTACATTTGTAAGCGCGGTTATCTTCTTCATTAATGCGAGGCACATTGAAAGGACAACCTGCGATACAATAACCACAACCAATACAGTGTTCTGATTGGAAATCAACAATACCGTTAGCGTATTGAATGATAGCACCTTCTGCTGGGCAGGCTTTTAAACAGCCAGGATCAGCACAGTGCATACAACCATCTTTACGAATTAACCATTCCAGTTTGCCGTTCTCTTCAACTTCAGAGAAACGCATCACTGTCCATGATTTTGCTGTTAGGTCAGTTGGGTTATCGTAAACGCCTACGTTAGTGCCAATTTTATCGCGAATATCATTCCATTCAGAACAAGCAACCTGACAGGCTTTACAGCCGATACAGGTTGTTACGTCGATAAGTTTTGCCACTTCTTCCTTGTAATCCCGCACCTGAGGCGCGGGAGTGAGGGAATTGGTAGCAGAGCGACGAATAATGTCTTGGGATTGCAGTGACATAATTTATCTCCTTACACCTTTTCCACATTAACAAGGAACGCTTTAAACTCAGGCGTTTGTGTATTCGCATCACCCACAAATGGCGTTAGCGTATTTGCAATAAAGCCTTTCACTGCAACACCTTCAAAGCCCCAGTGGATCGGAATACCAATGGTATCCACTTTGCGACCATCAACATCAAGAGTCCTGATACGTTTAGTGACTACCGCTTTCGCTTTGATATAACCACGTTTGGAGCTGACTTTAACGGTATCACCTTGAACAATGCCTTTTTCTGCGGCTAAACGCTCACCAATTTCAATAAATTGTTGTGGTTGAATAATCGCATTTAAGCGCGCGTGTTTAGTCCAGAAGTGGAAATGTTCTGTCAGACGATAAGTTGTACCGACATATGGGAAATCTTCTGCTTTACCCATATCATTCCAGTCATCTTTAAAAATACGCGCTGCTGGATTTGAAACAACATTTGGATGCAGCGGGTTAGTACCCAATGGTGTTTCAATTGGCTCATAGTGTTCAGGGAATGGACCTTCTGCCATCTTGTCGATAGCAAACAGACGTCCCATACCTTCTGGCTGCATAATAAATGGACCAACATCAGAACCTGGTGCAGCATTGCTATAGTCAGGTACATCAATACCTGTCCATTTGCTACCATCCCATTCGATTAGCTTACGTTTAGGATCCCATGGTTGACCTTGTGGGTCTGCCGATGCGCGGTTATAAATAATGCGACGGTTAAGAGGCCATGCCCATGCCCAACCTAATGTATTACCTAATCCTGATGGATCGGAGTTATCACGGTTAGCCATTTGGTTGCCTTTCTCTGTCCAGCTACCTGCGAAGATCCAACAGCCACTTGCTGTTGTACCATCATCACGTAACTGAGCAAACGAGCTAAGCAGTTGACCTTTTTTCAGAATGATATTGCCATCAGCGTCTTTTAAATCGACTAACGCTTTACCATTGCTTTCTTGTGCCACTTCTGCGGATGTTGGATTATCAGGATCAAAGTAATCCCAAGTCATATTCAACACCTGCTCTGGCATCGCGCCGCCTTCTTCTTTATAGAGTTGGCGTAAACGATGGAAAATACCAGATAAAATCTCAGCATCAGGGATAGCAACACCTGGGGCATCACCGCCTTTCCAGTGCCACTGTAACCAGCGACCAGAGTTAACGATAGAGCCGTCTTCTTCTGCGAAACAGGTTGTTGGCAGACGGAAGACTTCTGTCTGGATATCTTCTGTTTTAACGTCGTTCTCTTCACCGTGGTTCTGCCAGAAACATGAAGTTTCAGTGTTTAGCGGATCCATAGTGATAAGGAATTTCAGTTTTGATAATGAACGAACAACTTTATTCTTATTCGGGAATGATGCCACTGGGTTAAAGCCTTGGCAGATATAGCCGTTGACTTCACCTTTATCCATCATGTCGAAATATTGTAGAACGTCGTAAGGTTTGTCCCACTTAGGTAACAGTGAGAAGCCCCAATCATTATCACGTTGAGCATTATCACCATAAAATGTCTTCATCATACTGACGAAGAATTTAGGATAATTGCCCCAGTAGTTAACTTGTCCCGGTACTGTCGCTTTTGGCGTATTCGCTGCTAAATAGGTTTCTAACGATGTTTGCTTTTCAGAAGGCAAAGTTAGGTAACCTGGTAAGCTTTGAGATAATAGACCGAGGTCAGTTAAGCCTTGAATATTGGAGTGACCACGTAGTGCGTTAACACCGCCACCAGCCATACCCATATTACCTAACAGTAATTGGATCATTGCCATGGTACGAATGTTTTGGGCACCAACGGTATGTTGAGTCCAGCCTAATGCATACAGGAAAGATGCTGTTTTATCTTTCGCTGCTGTTTCAGCAATATATTCACAGACTTTTAGGAAATCGTCTTTTGGTGTACCACAAATCTGAGTAACCACATCAGGCGTATAACGGCTAACGTGTTGTTTTAACAGATTCCAGACACAACGAGGATGTTGTAATGTGGTGTCGCGTTTTGCGAAACCATTTTCATCCATCTCGTAGTTCCAAGTGGTTTTATCGTATTTACGTTTTTCTGCATCATATCCGCTGAATAAACCATCATCAAAATGATAGTCTTCACGGACAATCAAGCTAGCATTGGTATAAGCCTCAACGTATTCTTTTTGATATTTCTTATTTTCGAGCAGATATAAGATAACGCCCGATAAGAACGCAATATCAGTACCAGAACGGATAGGCGTATAGAAATCCGCAACAGCCGCAGTACGGGTGAAGCGAGGATCAATAACAATTAGCTTGGCGTTATTATGGATTTTAGCTTCCATTGCCCAGCGGAATCCCACAGGGTGTGCTTCTGCCGCATTACCGCCCATAACGACGATAAGATTGGCATTCTTCATATCAACCCAGTGGTTGGTCATCGCACCGCGACCAAATGTTGGAGCAAGACTTGCTACCGTTGGTCCGTGTCAGACACGCGCTTGGTTATCGACAGCCAGCATCCCAAGAGCTCTTGAGAATTTCTGAGTTAAAAACCCAGTTTCATTGCTTGCTGCAGAGGCGCAAAGCATACCTGTTGTTAACCAACGGTTGACTTCTACACCTTCTTTATTGAATTTCTGGAAGTTGGCATCGCGGTCTTTTTTGATTAAGCGCGCAATACGATCAAACGTTTCTTCCCATGTGAGTTTAACCCATTTATCCGAGCCGGGTGCACGGTATTCTGGGTGTTTTAAGCGACCTTCACTGTGAATGAAATCCACAAGACCAGCACCTTTAGGGCATAATGCACCGCGGTTTACTGGATGGTCTGAGTCACCTTCAATATGGAATATTGTTTCTTTTGCGTTTTTCGCGCCATCGCCCAGACTATACATTAATAGTCCACAACCGACAGAACAGTACGTACAGGTATTGCGGGTTTCACGGGCTCTCAGTAATTTATACTGACGTGAGCCAGCTAGCGCAACTGCTGGTGCAAAACCGAGCGCCGCCGCTGTAGTACCTGCCATACCGCCAGCACAGATCTTAAAGAACTGTCTTCTGCTGACCTGCATGGGGTCTCTCCTCATCATACATTGCTTTTACTGACTCTGATTTTCTTCACGAAAATGGAGCTGATTGTTTTTTTATTCCTATTATCCTTAATAGGATCAGGTTCATTGCCTGATAGGTAGTGTAAAATCGTTTTACCCGTATTGTTATTATGTATTAATAAAATTAGGAATTCATCTTATGGATGAAACAAAATCGACAAAAATTGTTAACTAAACGTGTAATCATTGGCGTAGATCAAACAATTGTGCAACACAAAGGATCTCTCAACAGACAAGAAGATGATTATATTGCACTCGAAGTTCCTGTTGCATTAGTATACAACGGAATTTCTCACGTTGTTATGATGGCTAGCCCTAAAAATTTAGAGTTGTTTGCTGTCGGATTTTCTTTATCCGAAGGCATTATAGAATCTTCTAATGAAATTCGAAGTATCGAAATTGTGGAAAGTTGCCATGGGGGCATTGAAGTTCAAGTTGAATTATCAAGCCGACGCTTTATGGGGTTAAAAGAGCGCCGCCGCAATATGGCAGGGCGTACAGGCTGTGGTATTTGTGGAACTGAACAACTAGAAGAGATTTTCCGACCTATTACACCGTTACCTTTT
>NZ_MIIZ01000712.1:0-4264 GCF_001743005.1 Shigella sp. FC1967
TCCAGCTGAGCTAAGGATGCATCGTAGTTTTTTCTAGCAACTCATATTGCAATTGGCAATCTGAGTAATAAGATGGTGCATCCTGGAGGATTCGAACCTCCGACCGCTCGGTTCGTAGCCGAGTACTCTATCCAGCTGAGCTAAGGATGCGCCGTTTTAATACTTTACTCTTTTAATGCAAATTATTCACCATTTGCACCAAAATAAAAACCCCATACGTTAATCATGGGGTTGGAATATGGTGCATCCTGGAGGATTCGAACCTCCGACCGCTCGGTTCGTAGCCGAGTACTCTATCCAGCTGAGCTAAGGATGCAAATCTAAATGGCGGTGAGAGAGGGATTCGAACCCTCGATGCAGCTTTTGACCGCATACTCCCTTAGCAGGGGAGCGCCTTCAGCCTCTCGGCCATCTCACCATATTTAGAACCACTCGAAGAAGTTCCTACTGAACATCTCGTCTCTGTGTGGCGCACATATTACTTTCTCAGCCTAAGAAGTCAAACAATTTTTCTCAACTTTTTACGAATATACGTTTGTTTGAACACTTCACAAACAAACTGATGCGTTTATCATCAAGATTAGCTAAAAAAAGTGCTAAACACAATGATATCGCTGATGAAAAATCATTCAAGTATTTTATTCTCTTAGTAAATAAATTTATTCGCACATCAAATAATTATGAAGCGAATGATTAGAGGTAAAAAGACTTTCAATTCTGTCAATCAGAATAAACGGATAGTGTAATAATAAATACAGCTCAAGAAGAGCAAAGATAGGAACAAAGAAGGGAATCAAAAGTCTTATAAAGAGAAAAGCGCCCAAACCCGGCAAAAGTGTGGACGCTTACGAATGAATTGTAACTAACTAAAAAATAGGAATGGGTTTAGTAGTTATCAGTAGGCTGAGTTTTCTCGGCCTGAATTCGTTGATAGATCTCTTCACGATGGACAGATACTTCTTTGGGTGCATTTACGCCAATCCGTACCTGATTACCTTTAACCCCTAAAACGGTTACGGTCACATCATCGCCTATCATAAGCGTTTCACCAACTCGACGAGTTAGAATAAGCATTCTTTGCTCCTTGAAAATTTACAAGAGTCGGGTCTCTAGAATTTCCCGGCCATTATCCATCATACATTGTCAATTCGTATAATCATTTTTTATCACAAGTAACCTATACTTCATAACAAAATATAAATTTAGCGATTGATTATTTAACGGATTATCAACATCTCTATAAGGCGCTATCCTTATACAAACAGGGATAGCGCCTTTTTTCAGGTTGTGATCGCTTACAAATGCGATTCAACCCACTCGTCAACACTTGCCAAAGCTACTGGTAAGGCTTCTACGTCAGTACCACCCGCTTGAGCCATATCAGGGCGACCGCCACCTTTACCGCCAATTTGCTGTGCTACAAAACTAATTAGCTCACCAGCTTTAACTTTAGCAGTTAAATCTTTAGTGACCCCAACAATTAAGCTCACTTTACCATCAGAAATAGTAGAAAGCACAATAATTGCAGAACCTAATTGATTTTTTAAATCATCAACCATTGTTCTTAACATTTTTGGCTCAACACCATTAAGCTCACGAACTAAAAGTTTGATACCTTTCACGTTTTTAGCTTGGCTACCTAAAGAAGAACTCTCTTGGGCAGCTTGCTGATCTTTTAGTTGTTGGAGTTCTTTTTCCAATAAACGATATTTTTCTTGGACTGTTTTGATTCTTTCGACCAAGTTTGTACCATCACTTTTTAGAACTTGTGCAACTAGAGAGATAAGATCTGATTGTTCATGGACACTCTCAATTGCCGCAATACCGGTAATCGCCTCAATACGGCGAATACCCGCAGCCGTACCTGACTCACTGACAATGCGGAATAAACCAATATCACCCGTTCTAGAAGCGTGGGTACCACCACAAAGCTCAGTGGAGAAGTCACCCATTGTTAAAACACGAACACGTTCGTCGTATTTCTCACCAAAGAGCGCCATCGCACCTTTTTCTTTCGCATCTTCAAGATCCATTAACTCAGTAATAACGGGTGAGTTAAGACGGATTTGCGCATTTACAATATCTTCAATTTCTCGTAATTGTTCTGGTTTAACGGCTTCAAAATGAGAAAAATCAAAACGCAAATATTTATCGTTAACTAAGGAACCTTTTTGGGTCACATGCGTACCCAGAACTTGGCGCAATGCTGCGTGCAATAAGTGCGTCGCCGAGTGATTTAAACGGATAGCATCACGACGAGCAATATCAATAGTGGCATTGATTTTATGGTTAACAATAAATGACCCTACGTTAACTTTACCAATATGACCAATAGCTTTACCGTATTTTTGCGTATCTGTGACTTCAAACAGGCTATTTTTACCTGTCAGAACACCTTTATCACCAACTTGACCACCAGACTCTGCATAAAATGCGGTTTTATTTAAGAAGATAATACCTTCTTCGCCCGCTTTTAATTCAGTGACTGATTGTCCATTATGGAAAATAGCGGTAATAGTGCCCTGCTGTTCATTATGCTCATAGCCAGAGAACTCACTGCGGCTATCCACTTTGATTAGACTATTATAGTCAGTACCAAAGCCGCTAGATTCACGAGCACGTTTACGTTGCTCTTCCATCGCGACGTCGAAACCCTTTTCATCAACCTTGATATTTCTTTCACGGCAAACATCAGCAGTTAAATCGAGAGGGAAACCATATGTATCATAAAGACGGAAAGCGGTTTCTCCCGGAAGAACGTCATCTGTTAATTGAGCAAGCTCTTCATCTAATAATTGAAGACCACGTTCTAATGTACGAGCAAATTGCTCTTCTTCCGTTTTTAATACTTTTTCAACGATAGCTTGTTGACGTTTTAATTCTTCACCCGCTTCTGCCATAACATCAATTAATGGAGCGACTAACTTATAGAAGAAGGTATCTTTTGCACCAAGCATATAGCCATGGCGTACTGCACGACGAATAATACGACGTAGAACATAACCTCGACCTTCATTAGAAGGGATAACACCATCGCAAATAAGGAATGAACAAGAACGAATATGGTCGGCAATAACGCGTAAGGATTTATTCTCTAAATCCGTTGCATTAGTCGCCTGTGCAACAGATTTAATTAAAGAACGGAATAAATCAATGTCATAGTTAGAGTTAACATGTTGTAAAACAGCGGTAATACGCTCTAACCCCATTCCAGTATCAACAGAAGGTTTTGGTAAGGGATCCATTGTACCGTCTGACTTACGGTTAAATTGCATGAAGACGATGTTCCAAATTTCAATATAGCGATCGCCGTCTTCTTCTGGTGATCCTGGAGGCCCGCCCCAAATGTGGTCACCATGATCATAAAATATTTCAGTACAAGGTCCACAAGGGCCTGTATCCCCCATTTGCCAGAAGTTATCTGATGCAAATGGTGCGCCTTTGTTATCACCAATACGGATTATTCTTTCTGCTGGAATACCAATTTCTTTATTCCAGATATCATAAGCTTCATCATCTGTGGCATATACCGTTACCCAAAGTCTTTCTTTAGGTAAGTTAAACCACTCTTTGCCTGTTAATAATTCCCAAGCAAAGTTGATTGCATCATGTTTGAAGTAGTCACCAAAGCTGAAATTACCTAGCATTTCAAAAAAGGTATGGTGACGAGCGGTATAACCCACATTTTCTAAATCGTTATGTTTACCACCTGCGCGCACACAGCGTTGCGCGGTTGTCGCTCGGGAATAAGGTCTATTATCCAATCCAAGAAATACATCTTTGAATTGGTTCATCCCTGCGTTTGTAAACAGCAATGTTGGATCGTTATTTGGAACCAAAGAACTGCTAGGTACTATTTGATGTCCTTTAGTATGAAAAAAGTCGAGAAACGCCTGACGGATCTCAGCGGTGCTTTTGCTCATAATTATCCCGAAATCAAGCTGGAAAAACAGAAATTAGAAATCTAGTTAGAGGAGGTTTATTGTTACCTCTACTTAGCCAACGAATACATAAGTAGGGATAAGATAGAATTTCTTCTGCCAGAAGTAAAACCCCCGATAAACTTATTCGTGTTGACATTGTAAATCGTCTAGTTTTTTTCTGAAAGTGGGATTGTTATTTGAGGATGGGACTTTTCTCTATTTAAGAGCAATTATCTTAGAAAATGTTATCAATTTAAAGTATTTTCATTTTGTAATTATTAAAAAGTATTTGTTATTACTGATTTTTTGCAAGATTACTCTCTATACGTTTCTTTTCTCTG
>NZ_MIIZ01000713.1:0-4247 GCF_001743005.1 Shigella sp. FC1967
AACAAAAAGCCACTTGCTAAGAAGTGGCTTAATGCGCTGATTTAATAGCTAAATTTGGTGGCCCCTACTGGACTTGAACCAGTGACCAATCGATTATGAGTCGACTGCTCTAACCAACTGAGCTAAGGGGCCTGATGGAGTGAGATTATACGTGCCATTTGGCGTGAGGTCTAGCCTTTGAATGACTGTATGCGCAAATTCTGTTCAATCTAAACAATAAAAAAATAAAATAGAGAATAACTGTGATATCAATAACATAGTTTAATGTTTGTATGGAGAAGCGGACGTACAGGTACAATAATATAAATAATAAGGCTATTTTTTTATAAATAGGTGTAGATGAAATCTATCGTAGATTAAGTCGATTGCCGATACTGTATTGAAATTCCATAAAAAACGCTGTGATACCACAGGCGTTTAATATAACTTTTATTGAAAAGTAAGTTGATTACTCATCAAGGAAGCTACGTAACACTTCAGAACGGCTTGGGTGGCGTAATTTACGCAGTGCCTTCGCTTCAATCTGACGAATACGTTCACGGGTAACATCAAACTGTTTACCCACTTCTTCCAAGGTATGGTCGGTATTCATATCGATACCAAAACGCATACGCAGAACTTTCGCTTCACGTAATGTTAAACCCGCTAACACTTCGTGAGTTGCTGAACGTAAGCTTTCTGATGTTGCAGAATCGAGAGGTAATTCGAGCGTTGTATCCTCGATAAAATCACCTAAATGTGAATCTTCATCGTCACCGATTGGGGTTTCCATGGAGATTGGTTCTTTAGCAATTTTTAGTACCTTACGGATCTTGTCTTCAGGCATCAGCATGCGTTCTGCTAGCTCTTCTGGTGAAGGCTCACGTCCCATCTCTTGCAACATTTGACGAGAGATACGGTTCAGTTTATTAATCGTTTCGATCATGTGAACAGGGATACGAATTGTACGCGCCTGATCAGCGATTGAACGAGTAATGGCCTGACGGATCCACCATGTTGCATAAGTTGAGAACTTATAACCACGACGGTATTCAAATTTATCAACCGCTTTCATTAGACCGATATTCCCTTCCTGTATTAGGTCAAGGAACTGTAAGCCACGGTTGGTATATTTTTTCGCGATAGAGATAACGAGACGTAAGTTTGCTTCGACCATCTCTTTTTTCGCACGACGTGCTTTTGCTTCACCGATAGACATACGACGGTTAATATCTTTAACCTGTTCGATTGTCAGTCCAGTTTCAACTTCAATTTGTTGCAGTTTTTGTAGACTGCGTTGTACTTCTTCTTCAATACCTGCCAGCTTTTCAGACCAAGGTTTGTTCATTGCACGAGCAGCAGTGAACCATGTGTCATTGGTTTCGTTACCTGTAAACAGTGTAATGAAGTTTTTCTTTGGCATTTTAACTTGATCAACACAAAGACGCATGATGTGACGCTCTTGAGCACGGACTCTGTCCATCATCTCACGCATATTGTTAACCAAATAATCAAACTGTTTTGGTACTAAACGGAACTGTTTGAAAATTTCAGATAACAATAAGATTTCAAGCTCTGTATCTTTGTGGTTACGACCTTTCGCCTTAATTGTTTGGCGAGTTTTTTCGTATTGCTCACGAAGCTCGGTAAATTTCTGACGCGCTAATTCAGGATCGATGCTGTTATCATCATCGCTATCGCTGTCATTGTCGCCATCTTCATCTTCGTCTTCATCTTCGTCTTCAGCGCTGTTGTCAACTTCATCATCATCTTTGTCTAAGTTGACATCTTCACTTTCTGCCATTTCTTCGGCATTAGGGTCAATAAATGCAGTAATTAAGTCTGAAAGACGTGCTTCGCCAGCTTCAACGCGATCGTACTGTTCAAGAAGATAAGTAATTGCTTCAGGATATTCTGCAACAGAGCATTGAACTTGGTTAATACCATCTTCAATGCGTTTTGCGATATCAATTTCACCTTCCCGGGTGAGCAGTTCAACAGTACCCATTTCGCGCATATACATACGTACTGGGTCGGTTGTACGGCCAATCTCAGATTCTACACTAGAAAGTACCTGAGCGGCGGCTTCTGCAGCATCATCATCAGTATCATTTGAATTTTCTGCCAGCATCAGATCATCGGCGTCAGGTGCTTCTTCCATAACCTGAATGCCCATGTCGTTAATCATCTGGATGATGTCTTCGATTTGATCTGAATCGACGATATCTTCCGGCAGATGGTCATTGACCTCAGCATAGGTCAGGTAGCCTTGCTCCTTACCTTTAGTAACAAGTAGCTTCAGCTGTGACTGCGGGTTTTGCTCCATAAGACGGTATCCACACTTCAAAGTAATTTGGGTTGGTGTCGGTCGGCGATAACTGTTTAGCCAACAATAACTACGGAGGGGCATTTTCATTGTCGATTGCTACGATCCCCTCAGCGTAGCAAATGTAGGTTTTTAGTACCTACCGATAGCGGCAATTAAGCCGTGTTTTTAATCTTAATTCTGTGTTTACTTTTTAACGCGTGCCTGTATTATCAATTGGACTTCTTCGCGTTCATCTTGCGTCAGACCTTCTGTTCTCTCTTTCGCAATAAGCGCGTTTAAACGTTCGTCCATTGCAGTTAAAAAAAGATGATCTAACGTGTCTGTAAAGGTTTTCTCTGCGATCTCATCTATATCTATATCGTTCCACATTGCCAATTTTTCAAGCTGTTTACCGAATTTATTCTCTCGATAGAGTTCGATAATCTGTCCTGTATTCAGACCGGGTTGTGCTTGGCAAACAGAAACTAATTCAATAAAAAGTGATAGACCTGCAATTTTTTCTGTATTTAATCCCTCAAGAGGGGGCACTAATTTAGAGAATTCTGGATTTTGTATCAGCAGGGCAATCAATATACGCATTGGTGTTGTGCGCAATTTTGTCGGTTGATACGATAATTCGTGGTTAACCGGCGCTCTACCAAATAAACGATCCATCTGCTCAATATCGGGATTTCCCGTTAAGCTTCCAAGCTCTCTTAATAAATATAGACGTAAAGTTTCACTTGGGATCTTATCTATTAATGGTCTGGCTAAACTATATAGCTTCCCATTGCCTTCTTGAGTACTCAGATCCACTTGAGGAACGAGCGAATCAAATAAAAATTCTGATAATGAATGCGCTTGTTCCATACGTTTTTCAAAAGCCTCTTTACCTTCACGACGAACCAATGAATCGGGATCATCACCTTCGGGTAAAAACATAAAACGTAAAGAGCGGCCATCATTTAAAAAAGGAAGGGCGGTTTCTAATGCTCGCCATGCGGCATCACGTCCAGCTCTATCTCCATCATAGCAGCAAATAATGTTATCCGTTGTCCGAAAGAGCAACTGGATATGTTCTGCTGTGGTGGAGGTTCCTAATGAGGCAACGGCATAATCAATACCAAACTGCGCTAATGCCACAACATCCATATAACCTTCAACAACTAATAGCTTTGTGACGTTATTATTAGATTGTTGCGCTTCATAAAGTCCGTAAAGTTGACGTCCCTTATGGAATATCTCTGTTTCTGGGGAGTTTAAGTATTTAGGTAAATCATCACCTAAAACGCGTCCACCAAAGGCAATAACACGACCACGTCTATCTCGGATAGGAAACATGACTCGTTGGCGAAAACGATCATAAGTGCGACCATTATCGTTCGTTATTACCATACCCGCTTCAATAAGTAAGGCTTTATTATCGGCATTTTGACCAAAACGTTTTAGGACGTTATCCCAACCTGTTGGTACAAATCCAATAGAAAAGCGGGTAATAATATCTTCACTCAGCCCACGATGCGCAAGGTAGTTTCTTGCTTCCTGTGCATCAGGTTTATTAAGAGCACTACTATAATACTGATTCAATTTCTCCATCACTTGATAGAGATTTTGTCTTATATGTCGTTCAATAGGGCTACTGCCGGTTCCTGATTCATAAGGAACTTCTAACCCATGCATTGCTGCTAACTCTTCAATGGTTTCGACAAAATCGAGCCTGTCGTAATTCATCAAAAAATCAATAGCATTGCCATGCGCACCGCAACCAAAACAGTGGTAAAACTGTTTGTCGCTATTTACTGTGAAAGAGGGCGTTTTTTTCATTATGAAACGGACAACACGCTGAATGATTTTTGCCTTGTTTTTTTAACGGCACGCGAGCGTCGATAAGATCGATGATATCGGTTCGAGCTAGCAAATCATTAATAAATGAACGTGGAATTCGTCCAGCCATAAGCCC
>NZ_MIIZ01000714.1:0-4233 GCF_001743005.1 Shigella sp. FC1967
TATTAAAAAATAAAATGAAAAAATTGGGAGATCAGAGAATCGATAAATAATAGGATAAAGAAAGAGAAAAATAGACCCATTTAGCGTTAAGAGAATGAGTAAGGTTCAGTAGTTATGACGGATCTTTATAGAGCAATAGAAAGTACGCCTGTCGCAATTCAGTACAAACATGGCTGACCAAATTAATGCAGAAATAGCACTGGTGATATAAATACCGTATATAGGTAGTTTTAATAAACCAGCACTAAAGGGTGTTAAATAACGAAACACGGCAAGAAATCGGGAAATAAATAAAATATAGTGAGTTTTATTTTTCAATAGTTGTTGAACGCGATTAATTTTTGACTGATAACGTTTAACCCATGCTTTAAGTCGAGGAAATCGATAAATAGAACGACCTAATTCATAGCTAATAATTGAACCTAATAAGGCTCCAAAACTGGTTGCTAACCAAAGAAAGATAGGAGAATAAAGAGGTAAACAGGCACCAAAAATAAAGATCAGCATTAAAGAGGCTGGAGGCAAGAATGAAGAAATACCAATAGTCGATTTTCCTGCTGTGATTACTGTAATAAAGAGAAAAAGTGTAATAGGAGATAAATGACTCAATGAGTCTAATAGGGTGTGAATCATTTCCATTTTATTATCTCCTACCACATATAAATAAATACAATTATAGAAATAAACCTTAAGATTATTATGAGTTAATTTTATGATTTTTATTCATTTCAATGAGCATTGTAGCCCATTCAATGGGAGAGTTTTTAATCGGTAATTTTAATTTTTGGCTTAATGAGTATAACGTAGGCGCAGGTATATCTGAAAGAGATTGCAGAGTTGAGCTCATTAATACATTTTCAGGCGCGCCATCAGCAATTAATTTGCCTGAAGATAAATGGATAACTCGCTGAAAATGGCGTGCCGTAAAATCAAGATCATGACTAATAGCAAGAACCGAAGTGCCTGCTGTTTTTTGTACCTGAAGCCAGTTCTCAAAACAAGCTAACCAATGTGCGTCGAAATCGCGAGTCGGTTCATCAAGCAGTAATATTTGAGGTGATAGAATACTCAAACTGGCAACAGCAACCATTCTGCGTTGCCCTGCATGTAGATCTAAAGGATGAACATCTGCGACATCACTTAAACCACAAAGTACTAATGTTTCATCTACTCGTTTTTTAATCTCTTCTTTAGAAAATTTGCGTTGTTTCAGACCAAAAGAGACTTCTTTTTCTACGGTGTTATGAAATATTTGTCGTTCAGGCTCTTGGAATAATACACCAATATATTGGGCGCGCTGCTCGGCTTTCATTTGAGATAATGGCTGATTATTCAGTTTTATCTCACCTTCATTAGGCGTTAACAATCCTGCAATTAAACGTAATAAGGTGGATTTACCGGCACCATTATCACCGACTAAGGCTATCCATTCTCCTTGATTTAACCTTAATGATAATTGAGAAATACAAGGTGGAACATCATTGCTCCAGCGATAAGTGACATTATTGAGCTGTAACATAAAATTCCTTAAACGCATTAAGCAAGGCTTTATCATTATTCACAATATTCTTATTCCAATGATGATTTTCAATTAACCAATTTAAAGCTTGCCATGCATCTGGAGCATTAATGGTTGTAAATAAGAAAGGAAATATATCTTCTAAGCTACCTGCTGCTTTTGTTTTTCCTGCTTCTAACAATAAAAATTGTTCACTAAGCGTTATTGCGGGCAATAGGTTGCGTTCAAAAATAATCACACTACATTGACACGCTTGTGCATACTGTTTAATGCGCTGTTGTAATTGCTCTGTTGCATTGGGTGTTAAACGACTAAATGCTTCATCAAGTAGTAATAACTTAGGGCGCATAGCAAGTGCACTGGCAATCACAACACGTTGAGCCTCTCCGCCAGAAAGGGTTGAAGGGGAGCGAAAACGTAAGTATTCACATTGCGTTAATGCCATGGCTTCTTTTACTCGGAATTGAATTTCATTATCGCTCAACCCCAAATTTTCGGGGCCAAAGGCAATTTCTTGCTCTACGGTGAAGGCACATCCTGATAGTTGTAATTGTGGTGATTGTTGAATAAGTTGTCGCCCTGGAGCTAGCGACACTAATCGGCTTTTATCCAGAGCAATGTTTTGTACTCTACCTAAGCCTTGTACCGAGCCTGTTAATAAATCGGGATACCAACCTGCGAGTAATTGGGCTAGAAGACTTTTTCCACTACCATTACCGCCCAAAACAACAAGCCATTCCCCTTGTTTTAATTGGAGATCAATAGGACCAAGAATAGGCTGTGTGTTGTCTTTAGGGGTAAAACTAAATTGCTGAAGACTTAGTACCATAGCCAAATAGCTCCTTCAACAAAGATAAGCAGTAAAATAAGATAGCGTAACATTTTTTGTAGTGGTGAATCGGTAGGAGATGAAAGCGTGGTACGTTTTGCCATAATACGAAACCCTCGCATATCTAATGCAGCGCTTCGAATGGTTAAATCACTTAATACATGACTAATAAGAGGCAGAATAATCGCGGGTAATGTGATGAGTCGTTGCCAGAATGATCCATCAAGGGGGACACCTCGTGCTAATTGTGCTTCTTTTATATTGTGTAATTGTTGGCGCAATTGTTCTACAAGTAACAAAGGTCCTGCTAATAAATAGGAAAGACTCATGGGTAAACGGCTAGCAAATAACGCTCTAATAAATTGTTCTGTTGACGTGTATTGCAACCACAATTGAGCGCCACTTATTATTGCTAATAATCTTAGCCATAGTGTTATTGCCATAGTTTGCTTACTGGTATTTAAAGGTTCACCTGTTAACCAATAAGCTAACCAGCCACTATGGACTAACCATAATCCGATTGCCATGGGGATCATCAACCAAGCAATAAAACGCCAACGCCAGCGAGATGCTTTCCAAATCAATAAGCTAATAAAAATACCACTGCTGATTATCAGCAGTGGTAAACCTAATGATAAAAAAAGCACACTAGCACTTAACCCAAGCCATAATGCTAATGAGGTAAATGGATGCATTGTCAACGAACCTTGGCAATCGCTGGGAAATTACGTTGTGTTCGTTGTGGTAACTGACGTACTAATAACCAAGCGATAATTGCTGATAAGATTTTATCTGCGAGATTGACGCCTAATACAGTAATGGCAACAGACTCAATAAGCCCTTCACCCACTGCATGGAAATAAGCAACAAAGAAATCCGCACCGCTACCTGTTGCGCCACCAAATAAATAAGTACGAATTGGAACGGCGACAATCGTTAATGCTAAAGTAATAATAATACCTGAGCCAATAACACGAATTAATGAACGAAAACCACCAGCACGCGCTAATAAACCTGCACTCAATCCTATCATCATAGCAACCGGTGCAAATGCAGCAGCCATTGGGCCACTTATTAATCCCCACAAGAGGTTGGTTAATAATCCCGTAAATAATGCAACCCATGGACCGCCTAATAAGGCGCAGATAAGCGTACCAATAGAGTCTAAAAAGATAGGAAGTTTGACCATTGAGGTGATTTGACCACCGATCATATTAATTGCAATAGAAACAACAATGAGCACAAGCGTACGGCTCGAAATTAGAGGAGTTGTAGACATAGTTTAAAAACCTTTACAAAGGATAGTGACTATTGGTTTTATTATTTTGCGTCAATAACGTTCTTTCTAGAATAAGGTTATTGCCGCGGTGTGATGACCAACTCCTCATAACCAGAGTGTTCACAAGGCTGACGGCTAAAAGTCACTTGCTCTAACTCACCAATAACGAGTTCTAGCGTCGTGCGCACTGTACAACCTGGCATCATATGTCCACCACACATTAATCCATTTTCATCTGAGACAGCTAAATGTAAATGTTCACCTTGCTCATCTAATGTTCCAATAAGTGAAACAATCTCAAATTGACCGGTAAGATAGCGATTATCTTCACGTCCTGCAAAACGTAATACCACATTTGTTAAACTTCCCACACAACCTGCAATAAATGCCGATTTCAGTTTTTTTTTCTTTAATAATCTGTCGTAATGCGATGATCACATCCTCATTAGGGTGAAGACGAAGTGCAATAAAGCGGGCATGAGAAGAAAGAGGAGGCGATTGTAGCATGGTATTATCCTGAAGATTAATAAGGATTTGAATTTATTCACGAAATAGGTATTGATAGATTTTCGTTAAATCTAGAATATCTCCGCTTTATTATTCATG
>NZ_MIIZ01000715.1:0-4202 GCF_001743005.1 Shigella sp. FC1967
AGCAATATCACTTATGGGTACGTCAAAATTTACTCGATTCACTTAGTAAAATGAGAGAAAGAGTAAAAAAAAAGCTTAAGATTAATCTCAAATTTAATATTCTCTAAGCAATTCGACATTCTTAAATCAAATAAAACATCCCCGTTTTAATTTAATAAAACGGGGATAGGTATAAATGCAGATAATTACTAACAGAGCGATATCAATTAACGCGCACGTCCCAAACTACCTCGGCGGCATAAGTCACGACGAATACGTGTAATTCCTGCTTGTGGTTTTTGTTCTTCTTCAAGACTCGCAAGAACAAGTTCTAACACGCGTTCTGCGATATCTCGATGTCGTTGAGCGACAGATAAAACAGGACACTCAAGGAAATCCAATAACTCATGATCACCAAAAGTCGCAATAACCAATTGCGTTGGTAAACGACCACTGCGTTGTAAAGTCACATCCATAACCCCTTGTAATAAAGCAAAAGAGGTAGTGAATAACGCATCAGGCATTGGATTGCTATTTAACCATTCAGAAAAAGCAGCAGCCGCAGCTTCTCGTTCATAGCTATTTGCATATAGGTAGGTGACTTCTCTAGGATCATCTTTCCATACATTACGAAAACCTTGTTCACGTAAAAAACTCACAGAGAGTTCAGGAAGTGCACCTAAATAAAGTACAGATTGTGAAGGGAATGCTTTTAATTCTGTTGCCAGCATTTTGGCATCTTCTAAGTCATCACCAACAACGCTGATAAAATGTTCACTTTCTAATGCACGGTCAAGCGCAATAATCGGTAATGAGCGATTTGCCCAACGCTGATAGAAAGGATGCTCGGGTGGCAATGCTGTTGAAACAATAATCGCATCAACTTGACGTTGCAGTAAGTGTTCAACACAACGAATTTCGTTGTCTGGTTGGTCTTCTGAACAGGCAATCAGTAATTGATAACCACGTTGGCGCGCTTGTCGTTCAAGGTAATTTGCGATCCTGGTATAACTGGTATTTTCCAAATCAGGAATAACCAAACCAATAGAACGCGTACGACCAGCACGTAATCCCGCGGCAACAGCGTTCGGGTGGTAATTATGCTCTCTGACCACCGCCATCACTTTTTCAACAGTCTTGTCACTTACACGGTACTGTTTTGCTTTACCATTAATGACATAACTTGCTGTTGTTCGTGAAACACCAGCCAAGCGGGCGATTTCATCCAGTTTCACATTAGCCTCTTTTAATTATTAAATGTGTTATTTGTTACATATTGCTATGAATTTTCAGTCATCATGCTGATCTGATTTTGTATTTTAACACAATTTACTGATAAAACCGTATGCGTCAACGTTTCCGTTTATGTCTTTTATCAATTATTTCAATCATCGTTATCTATCAATACGTAATTTTTAAAAAAAAATCACCATTAGGTGCTTTTTTATCAATTAAAATTAATCTTGATACATTAATTCGATTTCATTTCGATAGCGTTCAGAAATAATTTTACGGCGAAGTTTCAATGTCGGTGTTAATTCACCCGATTCCATTGAAAAGCCTTCAGCAAGAAGAGTAAAGCGCTTAACTTGATGAAAACTTGCAAAGTTTTTTTTGCATTTCACGTAAACGTTCATCAAATAACTCTTTAATTTTAGTATGGCGTAATAATTCCATACGATCTTGATATTTTAAATTTAATGCGCGCGCGTGTTCTTCTAATGCCTCAAAGCAAGGCACGATAAGCGCAGAAACAAATTTACGTGTATCCGCAATCACCGCAATATGCTCAATAAAGCGGTCTTGCCCTAATGTTCCTTCGATCATTTGTGGCGCAATGTATTTACCATTTGACGTTTTCATTAAATCTTTTAAACGCTCCGTGATAAATAACATACCATCACTATCAAGTGCACCAGCGTCTCCAGTGCGTAGCCATCCATCTTCTGTAAAGGCTGCCGCCGTATCTTCAGGCTTATTGAAATACCCTTTCATGACAATGCTGCCACGCACTTGGATTTCGTTTTCTTCGCCAATACGTACTTCAACGCCTGGTAATGGGGTACCAATCGATCCTAATTTATATTTGTTCTCTTCCCAACATGAAACCGTTGCGCAGGTTTCTGTCATACCATAGCCATATTTAATATTAATACCGGCTGCCAAGAAGAAACGGATCACTGCATCATCTAAACGAGCACCAGCCGCGGGTAAAAACCGAACTCGCCCCCCTAAAATTTGACGTAATGGATTTAACACTTTTTTATCTGCAAAACGATAACATAAGCGGGAAATAAAATTCTGTTGATGCTGATTCAGTTGTGCTTCACGCTTTTTTTCCCCCTGCTTTATCGCCCATTTAAAAATAAATTGACGAAATACTGAAGCTTGAGACACTTTATCTTGAATAGCGCTATACACTTTTTCATAAAAGCGAGGAACTGCGCACATCACCGTCGGTTTAACCGCACTCATTGCTTCTCTGACGGCATGAGTGTCTGTTAAATACACATTAACCGCACCTGTATGCATCACATAGAAGCTCCACGCGCGTTCAAAAACGTGAGAAAGGGGTAAGAAACAGAGCGAAACATCTTTATCAGATAATGAAAGGCGCTCATCATGTAGGTAAAGTTGCGATGCCAGACTTGTATAGTCGAGCATAACGCCTTTCGGCTCTCCAGTCGTTCCTGATGTATAAATCAGAGTAAAGAGATCATCTAAACTGCATTCATTAATACGCTGTTTTAATACGTCATCATGCTGAAATTCTAACTGATTAGTTAAACTTTCCAGATAGCATGAAGGTGTATTTTCGTTTAACACAACCTCAGAGTTAAAGACAATAATATGTTCAAGCTGAGGGCATAACGCTAATAATTCAGAAACAATATCGTATTGTTTTTGGTCACCAACAAAAAGAATGCGAATATTCGCATCATTTAAAATGTAAGCGGCTTGTTCAACACTACTTGTTGCATAAAGAGGAACCGTTACTGCACGTAGTTGCAAAGATGCAATATCAGCTAAGGACCAATCAATGGTGTTTTGAGAAAAGATCCCGATGTTTTCTTGAACATCCACACCCATTTCTAATAATGCATTTGAGAGTGCGCGTGTTTTCTTTTCAACTAACTTCCATGACATGTCGATCTTACGCTTAGCATCCCACTGACGATAAGCAATTTTATTCCCGCTGTGCAAAAACTGCATCTGCAATCTTCTAATTATATGATAATCATGAAGATTATTATTAGTTATCATAATTTTCCTGCTATTTATGGAAAAGCGACCGTGTAATGAAACTGAAATGAAGAAAAAGCGTCTCTTACAATTTCAGCTTACACATGTTCGCTGACTCGAATAAAAGTCTAAGTGATCCTCCCAAATAAAGGAATTCAAATTTACATAAATTTGTAAAATTGTGAGTTATGAAAAGTTTTTGTCAGAAAAAGCTATATCATCACCGTGAGAAAAATAAATATTATGATCTTATTTTTTATGGAAGGCTGAAAAGAAAAGCTGATAAATAACAATGGGTAATTATCATAACTTAATCAATGAAAATCTAAATAGGAGGGATATTATTGCAAAAAATAGCTTTAACAGAGTTATAATACGAATAAGAGTCATTATTACAAAGAATGGGCAAAAATAGTGACAGCTATCTAATTTAGTTTACCTAACTGCATCAACGCCATTTGGGGTCATTGACCGAATAACTAATGTTACCTGCCACTATTTCTGCATAATTAGTCATAAACACTAATTATGAGCAAAAACACTCTAGTTTTGACAAACTTCACTTAATAAATTTTTCATCCATAAATGCCCTTTATCACGCGCTGTTGACTCATGCCAAATCAAGTAACATGGACGCTCTGTTTTTTCCCAAGGTAACGACACGGCTTTAATATCTAATTGCTCAGAATAACTCTCAACTAACCATCTTGGTGCAATAGCCACCAAATAAGTTCTAGATACAATATTTAATACACTATTTAAATCTGTCCCTTGATAAGTGATTAAATCTTCCCAATGAGTATCTTTATAATAAGGTGCACTAAATGAACCAACATCATCTAAAGAAACAATGGAATGTTGTTCATTTAATAACATTTCTTGAGTCACACTTTCTTTAATGCGAGGATGTTTATTAGAAACAGCCAAAACAACGTCGTCATTAAATAGTGGTTGTGAATGAAATTCAGTCTTTTCAAATT
>NZ_MIIZ01000716.1:0-4192 GCF_001743005.1 Shigella sp. FC1967
TAAGCGAACACTGAGAAACATTATATTTAGCGGGATATGGATAATTTGGACTCTTGCCTTAATTGCCTTTTTGGCGTTATCAGATGGCTGGTGAGTTTTTGATTATTCTAATCCTAATTTTTAGCATTATTATTTATTCTATGACGTTGAGGTTAAAAAAAGCTGCTATGTTTAGTCGTAAAACTGAAACACCAAAAGCAATAGAGCCTGTTGCACCAGTAATAACAGAAGAGAAAAAACCGATGCCAGAGCAAAAACTATACACGATTATTGCAAAAGGAACGGTATTCCAAGGCGATATTAATGTTGAAGGCGACATCCAAATTTGGGGTAAAGTCGCGGGTAATATTAATGTCAAAGATGGTGTTATTCGTGTTATGCATGCAGGACAAGTTGAAGGCGAATTAACAGCACCTGATATTATTATTGATGGTTTTGTAAAAGGCATCTGTGCTGCAAATAATTTAGATATCTTAGAACACGGTGAGTTACGTGGGACTAGTCGTTGTGGCAGTATGTCAATTAAGCGTGGCGGTATTTTTACTGGGCAATCAGAACAAGTTGAACATCAAGCAAAGTCAGTAGCCCAACAACGCGTTGTTTCAATAAAAGAAAGCGCTAATGCAAATAAAGATAAAGTTGTTGCTCCCGTAGAAAATCATCTAAAAGAAAATAAAAAATAAAGTACCATTTTTCTTTTCATTGTTCGTTATTTATCCTATTTTATCGCTATTGTCTTTATTTTATATAAACAGAGAATAACGATGAATTTAGATACTCCCAGACTGCACTTAAGAGAATGGCGTGAAAGTGATAAAGCGCCATTTTTTTCTGAAATCAATTCTTCACCTGAAGTGATGCGCTATTTTCCTTGCACTTTATCTCAATTGGAAAGTGATAATATGGTTGAGATTATTCGTGAAAAATTTATTCAACAAAACGGATGGGGAATGTGGGCCGTTGAATTAAAAGAAACTCAAGAGTTTATTGGTTTTGTTGGGTTAAATATTCCCGTAGCACCTTTGCCATTTAATCCCTGTGTAGAAATTGGTTGGCGAATTGCAAAGAAATTTTGGCGAAAAGGTTATACCTACGAAGCGGCTTTAGCAGTATTTAAATTTGCTTTTGAAATATTGGCGTTAGACGAGGTTGTTGCTTTTACCGCAATGTCAAATCTTCCATCTCAAGGTGTAATGCAAAAACTAGGTATGCATCAGTCTGATAATTTCTTTCATCCAGCATTAGAAAAAACACATCCACTAGCTGAGCATGTTTTATACCGCATGAAGAAATCTGATTTTACTTTTCAGTCGAACGAATAGTGCGTTTTTTTTCAGGAAGTGGAGGAACGGGTTTTCTATCATCAATAAGATGGCGTATTGCTAAGATTGGATGGTAAATTAACATTCGTGGACCAGCCCAACGCATGATTTGTTTCATCGTTTCTCTTTTAGTGGGTTGATAACAATGAATAGGACATTGTTTGCAGGCTGGCTTGTCTTCACCATAGCGACATTTATCTAATCGATTATAGGAATAATTGATTAATTGTTGATAATAATCTGAGTCAGCTTCAGGATGCGAATGAGCATAAAGGCGAACCATTTTTGAATTGGTTTTTTTCTCGCGATTAATTCTTTTTCCTGACATAGCTTTCTCTCTTATTAAATGTTGCATTTATTATGCATTTTATCATTAAGCAGATAGAGACGCTAAAACATTATTTAGTGCGTAATGATAAAAAATTTATCAAAAAGACTTTTCTTTTTTCTTAGAATAGAATACTGTATTTATATACAGTTTATTTGCCTTCAAATGGTGAAACCAATGCGTGTGGAAATTTTATTTAATAAACAATCTAAGATAAACCGACTCATTATTTCCGCTCTTAGAACACGAACTAAGAAAAAAGATCATTCCAGAATATCCAGATATGCAGTTTCGTATCGCCTTTAGTAGCATGAACTCGATTCAAGTTACGGGTATAAAAGATGAAACAAAGCATGAACACATAATGGAGCTTATTCAAAGTGTTTGGGAAGATGATGGTTGGTTGCAAACAGACGATGAATAAAATGCCATAAATGTAAATAAAGTCATTACGATTGTCAGAACACATTGCTTTTTACTTATTTATATAAAAAGCCAATACTATAGAAAAGGAAATCACTGGCAATCGAGCTTTAAATATCAATGGTGACAGATCTTGTTTTCACTCGTTGTAAATCCCCCTTCAGCAGGAATAAATTTACCTTTCCTTTCTAAGAAATCAACTAGTTCAGTTGCTGTCATATTCTCAGCTGAGCAAGTATGAAAACGTGAGTGATTGCCGAATTGTTTATGGATAGCCTCAATCAGCGATATTTTAGTAAATGCAGTCTCTGAAGAAAGGATCATTTGTAAAACTTCATGACCATGTATTGATGACATATTGAGCCCCTAAAAATAAAAGATATATTTATTATGCATCTTTATAGGGCGATATCTTTGTTTTTAATCATAAAAAGCGATGATATTATATCATCGCTTAAAAAGAGCCTTATTTTTCAAGTCGTTGAAGTATTTTTTGCATTTCATCTTTAAGATGAAGCTTTTCTTTTTTTAGTTTGGCAACTTCATCATTATAACCAGCTCCGTTAGGACCTTCTAATTTAGCAATTTCTTGATCGAGTCGATGATGTTTATCGTAGAGAGCTTCAAAGCGAGGATCACTATTTCTTAATTGAGAAACAAGGGATTGTTGATCTGAGAACATATAACCTCCTATGAAAAGAAATTGGGTCTCTATTTCAGTATAATCATAGATAGCTTATCTGCACGGTGATGCATCACAAATTTACATTTCATGAAAAAACGTGATTTTTCTTTTTAAAACATTCAGAATTATCCACTCATAGTATTATTTACTAAGATGTTAGCATTCAGGTACTAAAAATATTAGTATTCAGATGATAAGTAATAAAAACATCTGACTAATTTTATTAACAGCGAAAGGTTTGCTGTAAAAATGGAGAGAGTGATGAACAAAGTAATATTATCTTTAGTCGCAGCAATGTCTTTGTCTGCCTGCGCACAAGCTACCGACAGTTTAGATAAAGTTGCACCTTATCCTAAGGCTCAAGAAAATCAAGTTCGTCATGTTATCGAGTTAGAGAAAAAAGATAATGAAAGCAATTACCAAGTTGAATTAATTATTGGTAAAGAACTTAAAGTAGATTGCAACCATCAGTGGTTCGGTGCGAAATTAGATGAAAAGAATTTAGAAGGTTGGGGTTATAGCTATTATGTTGTTGGCGATTTGAATGGTCCAATGTCAACAATGATGGGATGTGCTGACAATACGAAAAAAGATGCTTTTGTACAGGCAAATATGGGTTCAGATGCCTTTATCCGTTATAACAGTAAATTACCTATCGTTGTCTATACACCAAAAGATGTTGATGTGAAATATCGTATTTGGTCAGCGGCCGAGACGACTCAAGATTCAGTTAAAAAATAATAATTAACCCTATTTAGGATAGATTATCGTTTTACTAAAAAGCCCTTTGTTGTTGAGACAAAGGGCTTTATTGCTATTTAAGCTATATATTAGCGTATAACTAAAACTGACATTTTGGCATGGCGTACAATTGCTGATGCCGTTGAGCCTAATAAGTAGGAGGAAACATTAGGTCTATGTGACGCAATCGCAATTAAATCCGCATCAATGTGGCGGGCATATTCTAAAATTTCATCTTTTGCGTTACCGACACCAACATTACATTTAATTTGCTCATCAGGAATTTCTGCATCTTTAATCATTTCTTGTAGTGCAACAAAAGCAAGGCGAGTACGTTCTGATGAATCTTTGAATTTTTCAGGAATAGCTGCAAACTCGATACCAAAGAAAAGTTCAGCATTAGGAATAACGGTGAGGAAGTGGATCTCAGGTTTACCCACCTTTGCTATTTGTTCAATGTGAGTGATCAGTTCCTGAGAAAGTTCATCTTCTAAAATATCAATGGGAACTAGTATTTTCTTATACATTACAAACCTCACTTAGCGTTAGTTTAAAATATTTACCATTATCGCTTAATGGTAAAAAATAGCTGTGATCTGTGTTTTAAATAAGAGTGAGAATGATTATTTACTGCTTTACATTATTAAGTATGAAAAGTTGAAAACGGTCTAAAATAATATTAATAATATAATG
>NZ_MIIZ01000717.1:0-4179 GCF_001743005.1 Shigella sp. FC1967
ACCGTACCGTTAATAATGATTGGATTATTGACATTTTTTCTCTCATTTTTACAGCCGATAATTTGGCATTGGGTTGATCTTTTCTATCAATTTTGCTTTTTGGTGTACTCCATTATTTTTACCATTTTGGCAAGAAAGTGGTGCTATTCCTTTATTATTAGCTTTTTTGGGGCTCGGCATTATTTTAGTCATCAAAATGTCATGGTGGCATTATCATTTTATATGCATTGTGGCTATTGGTGCTGTTTTATATTGTGAATTGACAGCTTCTTCACGCTATCAATGGCGAATGTCCATGCTAGATGTTGGACATGGTTTAGCTGTTGTTCTTGAAAAAGAAGGAGAAGCGGTTATTTATGATACTGGAATACGGTGGAAAAGTGGTGGTTCAATTGCCAAAAGTGTCATTATTCCTTATTTAAAAAGTCATCGGCTTAAACCCGTTGCATTGATAATTAGTCACGATCATCTTGATCATACTGGGGGGGATTAACGATTTAATAAAAGCGTATCCTAACTTAAACATTCGTAGTAGTTTTGACGATCCTTCGCATTTTACCTTGTTTAAGTAATAAATCATGGCAATGGAAAGGGCTTCGATTTGAGGCATTATGGCCACCGAATAAGTTACCTTCCCCGAAGAATAATCAATCCTGTGTGATTAATGTCAGTGATGGTAAACACCATATTCTTTTGACTGGAGATATAGAAAAAGAAGCTGAAGCTCAATTAGTAAGAGTCAAAAAAGAACAACTGAAAGCCGATGTTTTACAAGTTCCTCACCATGGTAGTCAAACATCATCCACATTGATGTTTATTCAAGCAGTATCACCTAAATTTGCGCTCGTTTCTGCTGCTCGTTATAGCCCTTGGCGTTTACCTTCTGATAAAGTACATCATCGTTATAAAAGAGAAGCTATTAATTGGCTAACAACTTCTATTAGTGGACAAATTTCTATCGAGTTTAATCAAAATAATATTGATGTATTTACCTATAGACGAGATATTTTACCTCGTTGGTATCATCAGTGGTTTGGTGTTTTGACGTTTCCCGAGTAGAATGACCGGCTAATTATTAAAAGTTTGGTAATATATATGAATGATATAGATCTATCAACGTGGCAAACATTCCGCCGCTTATGGCCAATGATCCGACTTTTTAAAGCAGGGTTAATCGTTGCTGCAATTGCATTAGTCATCAATGCGGGGGTGGATGCATTTATGATTTCTTTATTAAAACCGCTTCTTGATGAAGGTTTTGGTAAAGCCAGCAATGACGTATTAAAATGGATGCCTCTTGCTGTTATTGGACTGATCGTTCTGCGTGGTATATCTAACTTTATTTCAAGTTACTGCCTTTCTTGGGTATCAGGAAAAGTGGTAATGAATATGCGTCGCCGACTGTTTTCTCACATAATGGGAATGCCGGTGAGCTTTTTTGATCAGCAATCAACAGGGACTTTACTCTCTCGTATCACATATGATTCAGAACAAGTTGCCTCTTCATCATCAGGCGCATTAATCACAGTTGTACGTGAAGGTGCTTATATTATTGGGCTATTTTGTTTGATGTTTTACTATAGCTGGCAATTATCCCTGATCCTTATCGTTATCGCACCTATTGTGGCTGTTGTTATCCGTTTGGTATCGACTCGTTTTAGAACGATCAGTAAACGGATCCAAAATAGCATGGGACAAGTAACAACTAGCGCAGAGCAAATGCTAAAAGGGCATAAAGAAGTTCTGATTTTTAATGGTCAAGAAGTTGAAAATAAGCGCTTTAACCATGTGAGTAATCATATTCGCCGTCAAGGTATGCGTATGGTTGTCGCCTCGTCAATTTCAGATCCTATTATTCAATTGATTGCTTCCTTTGCATTAGCATTTGTTCTATATGCAGCAAGTTTCCCAGAAATTATGGAAACATTAACGGCGGGGACAATTACGGTTGTCTTCTCCTCAATGGTTGCATTAATGCGCCCATTAAAATCGTTGACTAACGTAAATGCTCAATTTCAGCGTGGTATGGCTGCTTGTCAGACACTATTTACTATCCTCGATATGGAGCAAGAAAAAGACACGGGTAAGCTTGAACTGAAAAAACCAACGGGTGATATTGAATTTCGTAACGTGACTTTCCAATATGTTACGAAAGATACGCCAGCATTGAAAAATATGTCGTTTACCATTCCAGCAGGAAAAACTGTTGCATTAGTTGGACGTTCAGGCTCTGGTAAATCTACGATTGCCAACCTGATCACTCGTTTTTATGACGTTAATGAAGGTGAGATATTAATTAATGGTCATGATATTCGTGAATACACATTAAAATCTTTGCGTAACCAAGTTGCATTAGTTTCTCAAAATGTGCATCTTTTTAATGAAACTGTGGCAAACAATATCGTCTATGCTTGTGAAGAGCAGTATACCCGTGAAGATATTGAAAAAGCGGCGAAAATGGCTCATGCGATGGATTTTATCCAAAAAATGGATAAAGGCTTAGATACTGAAATTGGTGAAAATGGTGTGTTACTTTCAGGTGGACAACGTCAGCGTATTGCAATTGCAAGAGCATTATTACGAGATTCCCCTATTCTTATTCTTGATGAAGCAACATCAGCGTTAGATACAGAATCAGAACGAGCTATTCAGTCCGCACTTGATGAACTACAGAAAAACAGAACCTCTTTAGTCATTGCTCACCGTTTATCAACGATTGAAAAAGCGGATGAAATATTAGTTATTGAAGACGGCGAAATTGTTGAACGTGGCGCACACCTTGATTTGATTGAAAAACAGGGTATTTATGCACAACTTCACAGGATGCAATTTGGCAAATGATTGAGCGGATTTGGTCTGGTAAATCTTGGTTTTATATCCTATTGCTTCCATTCTCATGGTTGTATGGTGCGATTACACTGCTAAGGCGTTTTGCATATCAGAAAGGGTGGTTAGCATCATGGAAGGCCCCTGTTCCTGTTGTGATTGTGGGGAATTTAACTGCAGGTGGGAATGGTAAAACACCTGTTGTGATATGGCTTGTTGAGCAATTAATACAGCGGGGATTTAAACCAGGTGTCGTGTCTCGTGGTTACGGCGGAAAATCAGATCATTATCCATTACTTTTGACATCCGATACGACACCAGCCATGGCTGGTGATGAACCTGTATTGATTCATCATCGGACAACGGCTCCCGTTGCAGTTGCGCCTAATCGACGAGATGCAGTAAAAGCGTTATTAGCTCAATATGATCTGGATGTGATCATCACTGATGATGGTTTACAACATTATGCATTACAGCGTGATTATGAAATTGTTGTCATTGATGGTCAACGTCGATTTGGCAATGGTTGGTGGTTACCAGCAGGCCCTATGCGGGAGCGTGCAGGGCGCTTAAATTCAGTAGATGCAATTATCGTTAATGGTGGAGTAAGCCAAGGTAATGAGATAAGCATGGTACTGGAAGGTGATATTGCTGTTAATCTTAAAACGGGAGAAAAAAGACCAATCCAGCAAATTAAAAAGGCGGTTGCTATCGCTGGGATTGGTCATCCACCTCGATTTTTTAACTCATTACGTGAAAAAGGGATTGCATTAATCACAACAAAAGCATTTAGTGATCATAGTGATTATAGTGCTCAAGAATTACAGGATTTAACACCTGATTTAGAACCGCTTATTATGACAGAAAAGGATGCTGTGAAATGTCAGCATTTTGCACAAGATAATTGGTGGTATTTACCTGTTAGCGCTGAATTAAATAGCCAATCTGTGCTAAAACAAGTCAGCAATTTAATTTACAGCTCGAAAAAAAACTTGTATCTGATCTGAAACAATGATATTTATAATGGAAATCAGGATAGCGTTACATAAAAGATTACCTACCCGTAGTTGCATATCGCTTTTGTCGTAGTTCAATTTAACTCGCCATTACCCTATCTACTCAAAAGCCTTGTGTGGAGAGTTTGTGGATCTTGAATGTAAATTAATATTTTGTGCAGTGAAGAGTGTCAGCTTTGTGCATGATGAATGATAAAAAACCGTTTTTAATGATGACTCATTGTTTTTTATATTCGGTTGTCTTTTTTTATCCATGCTCTATAAATATCGAGATGTCATTTTTTTCGTCATATTTGATACTGTAAATATTTTATTGCGCTTTTATGATATTTTATTC
>NZ_MIIZ01000718.1:0-4177 GCF_001743005.1 Shigella sp. FC1967
CTGATTATGGAAAGCAATAATCAGGATGCGCTGTATTTAATGGCATTTTTTACTGCACAACAAGGTAATGAAAAGCAAGCAACGTATTGGCGAGAAAAACTTGCGCAAATTGCACCGCAAGATCCACGAATTGAAGGATTAAAAAACATCCGATCATCACAATTTAGTGAACAACAATTAGGATATGCCAGAGAGTTAGCGAAAAAGGGGCAACATGAAGAAGCAATAAAAGCATATCAACGTTTATTTGTTAGCAGTGAGCCACCTGAAACACTGGCGTTAGAATATTATCAAACCATGGCTGGTGTGCCCGCTATGTTGCCTCAAGCTATTACGGGATTAAAGCAACGTGCTGCATTAATGCCTGATAATAAAGAAACACAAAAAGCATTAGGATTAACGCTCACGTATAACGAAGAGACTCGCCGCGAAGGAATAACTATTTTAGGCAATATCTCGGGTGATGAATCAGCCCAAAAAGGCCTGCGTCAAGCACTGCTATGGTTGAATGCTCGCCCTGATGATGACGTGTTATATAAAACCTATTTGCAAGCAAACCCAAACGATAAAGCGGTTGCAGAACATTTCCAAGGTGCGATCCAAGGAAATGCACGCCAAGCGGGTTATACCGCATTAAATAAATGTAAATTGAAAGAGGCCGAAGGTTATTTCAAACAAGCGTTAGCGGCAGATAACAGTGATGCGCAAGCCTTAGCGGGGTTAGGTTATATTGCATTACGTTCAGGTGATCTAACGACAGGTCAGCGTTTATTAAACCAAGCTGCGCAATCAGGTGGCGAACAAGGTAGTAAATGGAAGCAACAAGCGGAAGATGCGGGGTTTTATGCACAATTACGCAACGCACAACAACGTGCTAAACAAGGCAATATTCAACAGGCTCTCGATCAATTAGCCCCCTTAACAGGGGCTTCAGGCGAAAAAGGGGTATCTGCTAACTTATTACAGGCTGATTTATTACGTAAGCAAGGTAATTTACCTGCTGCTCACCAATTGCTGTCAGGGCTTTATCAGCAAAATAGCCGTAATGAAAAAGTGATTTCTGCTTATTATTACTTATTAGTTCAGGAAGGACAGAATACAAAAGCGGAACAATTACTGGCTCAACAATCTGCCTCTTTGCGTCAAAAACTGACTGCGAATACAGATCCTTCTGAGAAATTACGTCGTGAAGCGCAAAAAGCGTTAGAAAATGGTGATCGTGTTCAAGCAAAACAATGGCTTTTACAAGCTCAGCGTAAAAACCCGCAAAATAACTGGGTTTACCTTGATTTAGCTCGCCTAATGGTCGCTGATGGCGACAGCGCTGGTGCGAAAAACATCATTTCACAGCTACAAAACCGTAGAACAAAAGATTCTGATTATGTGGCATCTCTGTTTTATGTTGAGCAAAAAGAGTGGGATAACGTTTTTAACTTACTCAGTCGTCATAATCCACAAACCGAAGCTGAAAAAGCGTTATTACAGCGTGCTCGTTTTCATCGCCAACTTGCGCAAGCTGACCATTACCGTCAGTCAGGAAACCTTGTTGCAATGCGCAATATTTTACGTCCATTAATTAATCAAGTTGCTGATTATCCAAATGATGTGGGTGAATTAGCAGAAAAATTGGTTAACAGTGGATTAAATGATGAAGCGTTACAATTAGTTGAAAGTGATATTGCAAAAGGCACGAAAGGTTCAGTTGGTAACTATGCTGGTCATATCAATGTTCTCAATGAATTAGGTCGTTATACACAGGCATCTAGCTTAATTAATGATCCCGCTTTACAACAAGAAACATCGGTTATTGAAAAAAAAACGTTTAGAAGTTGCCACTCACGTTGCGCAAGCAGATAACTTACGTGAAAAAGGTGAAATAAAAGCGGCTTACGATACGTTAGTCGTTGCTTTAAAAACATCACCGAATGATCCTGAGTTATTAATGGCATTAAGTCGTGTTTATTTAGCGCAATCAATGCCTGAACAATCAAACAAAATTCTTTCTTATTTAGAAAAAGAGCAAGGAAAAGATAGCAAATTAATCCAAGCTCAAATCGAAGTGGCATTAGCTCAAAAAGAGGGAAGAAAAGCACAGCAGTTATTGCAGCAAATACCTTCATCTTCACAACCTGCTTATTTATTACAAGCCGCGCAGATTGCGCAACTAAATGGTGATAATCGTAAAGCATTAACGTTACTGCGCAGTGCGCAGTGGCAAAACAGTGATAGCACATTAAAAACCTCAGCGGGTCAATTAAGTGCCTTAGGGGAAAGTGATAACCCTACTATTGCGGGTTCTATTTATGAACGTAAAGAGATGGCATCGGTTCAACGTTCTATTCGTGAACTAGAAGAGAAAGTCTCACCTTGGGTTCAAGGTGGTATAGCGATACGTCATCGTAATGGTGATAAGGGATTATCCAATGTCACTGAAATTTCAGCACCAATCAGTATTTCAAGTGTGCCGGGTGAAGAACTCCGTTGGGAATTTAGTGTTAATCCTGTTTCGATGACAAGTGGTTCGGTTTCAGGAGAAAGAGCTAACCGCTTTGGTACTGGTCAGCTTCAACATGCCGAACGCTTTGCGAAAAATAGCGATAACCATGATGAGAAAAATAAAATTAATGCCGATGAAGCGGGTAGCCAACGCGCATCTGGTGTTGAATTAGGACTACGTTTATCAGACAAGGATGTCAGCTTTGATGTGGGATCAACGCCATTAGGTAAAGATACGGCAACGGTTGTCGGTGGCCTCACATATTCACCTCAAATTAGCCAAAATGGGCAATTAACACTGACAGCAGAGCGCAGAGCCATAAAAGATAGTCTACTTTCTTATATGGGGCGTACTGATCCCATGACAGGTGAAAGTTGGGGGCGTGTAACACGTAATGGCGCTAAAGTTCAATATGCCTGGGATGATGGGAAAATGGGGGCTTATGCTGGTGGTGGTTACTATAACTACCAAGGTAAAAGTGTTGCGAGTAATGATGAAGTGAAAGCATGGATTGGCTCTTATGCTAAGTTCTATCAAGATGATCAACAAGAGGTAAAAGCAGGTGTACATGTTGATTATATGAACTTTAGAAATAACCAAAATTACTTCTCATTAGGACACGGTGGTTACTTTAGCCCACAAGATTATGTGTCTGTTTCATTGCCTGTTGCTTATACCCGCCGCTTTGAAAAAGGCGAAGTGTCATTAAATGGTGCAATAGGGATACAAAGTTACAAGCAAAAAGGTAGCGATTATTTTCCAACGCATAGTTATATGCAAAACGCATTAAATAAAAAGAATGCGAGTGATCCTCGTATTAAATCTCAGTATGAAGAAGAAGACGAAACAAATTTCACTTACAGATTAGGTTTAGACGCGAAATATTATTTAAACAAAGAAACCGAGTTAGGTGTCAGCTTATCTCATGATACATCGGGTGATTATGCTGAAGATAATATGTGGTTACACTTAAAATATACCCCAGACTTCCTGTCTAAATAATTAAGGAGATAAATAATGAATAAGCATGACAGTGATATTTTACAATTACCTTTTGAAAGTGGCTGGCAAGATTTAACTCAATTATTATTTTTTCAAATTTTAAATGACAATGATATTTCTACTGCGGGAAATAAATTAAGGAATATAGGTAAAGATATTGCCTTACGTTACCCTTTACCTGAAAGCGAGAATATTCAATCAATTGAATTACATATAAATCGCGTATTAACGCTATTTAAATGGGGATTTGTCACAATATCTCCTGCAATGAGCGAACTTTTACTGGTTCATTGTGCATGGCCTCATTTTACGCACAGCCAAGATGATGTTCAGTGGCGTATCGCGAGTGTGGGGGTTTTAGAAGGGTTATATGAAGGTTGGTTAACGAATCAAGGTGGTAATGCCACAATGCAAGTGCATCGTCAATCTACTGATGCAAAAGATGTCTTTATTTTCCGCTATGCGCATAACTCATCAGCTGAATAATAATATATATGCTTTATTGATTAGCATAGGAGGTCAAAAATGAATGAAATGATATTTAATGATGATAATTCTAAGAGCTTATTAATAAAGCAATTTACCAATAATGTTTTCATGATGTTAGTAACCGATATTAATGGCATCATTATTTATGCAAATAAAAAATATTGTGAATTCAATAATATTAGTTTTGTA
>NZ_MIIZ01000719.1:0-4168 GCF_001743005.1 Shigella sp. FC1967
ATTTTACCAATAGGAAACTCAGGGTGTTTCTCTGATCGTTTTATTTCGGGTAATACACTATTAGGCTGCGTAATTACCGTTTTTTTCAGCGTTAAATGTGGAAGCCGTATCACTACTTTCTAATACGATTTCTGTCGATTGATTACCATTAATCGTATCATCAAGTTTTTGTGGTGGTTATTTTATCAAAGAGAGCAAGATCACTTTGGTCTGTTAATAATCCCTCTTTATATTTTGTTAGTGAGAGAGCATCACCCAAATCATAATCTGTTTTTTCAGGCGTAATCGCAGTTAACTCCGCTGTATCAACATCGACTTGATTATGATGAGTAATTAATCGACCTAATCTTCGAGTAGTGAAGACTTTTATTTCACTCTGTTCACTTAATTCTGGGCGTTTATCTGAGGTGAGATCAGTATTTTCTTTATATTCCAATAAACCTAATGGTAAATCAGTAACCACTTCAAACGGCCCATATTGAGAATATGAAGTCGAACTACTTTTTTTCTTACCGCCTCTACGCTTACCTGGGCGTTTATGTTTTATTGCTGTACCTTCATGGTATTCAATACGCTGACCTGCAGTTTCTTGATTATTAATATGCATACCATCAATGATCAGTTTACCGCCCGCAATAATATGGCTATCAATATTGTTTAAATTATCACCTTTTAAAGTGATATCTTTGCCCGCTAATATTAAAGCTGGATCACGATGTAATAATTTTGACTCTTCTGTAATTATCTTATATTTAAACTCATAGAAGTCTTTGTATTGACGACCATTAATATTTAATAAATGCTCACGCGTATTGATGTTGTACCAGATCCGCTCATCATCAGAATCAAATTTATCACCACTATGATCGACACCAAATTGATACATTGGTACTTCTGATACTTTTTCGGGATCGCTGATTTTTAAATAGAGGTCACGATTATTAATTTCTGAAACATGAGCAAATAAATTTCCACTTGCTTCAATTGATGCGCTTTCATTATTTAGTACATCAGCAGCAACACTTTCTGGCAGATTTTCTGTTTCAAAACCTGCAATAGCCATATCGCCACCACTGTAAATAAGGGCGTGATCACGGTTATTTATTGTATTACTAAATAGTTGTAGATTTTCACGAGAAGCTAATACCGGAGCAATATCTTCAAACGGTGCATGATTATCAAATTGCTGGCTTTTTATCTGGATATTATCACCATAAATACGCCCACCCGCTTGGTTATAAATAGTATGAGCAGCTAATGTGAGTGTGCCACCAAAAGCATCAATCAATCCTGTATTTTGCAGTTTTTCTGAAATAGTTAATGTCAGCTGCTTTGCACTTATTTCGCCGTTACGTTTTTCATTATCATCGATACTTCTTTTGCTGCGAGTCGTCACCAAATCATCACTTTCTACTGATGCTATTGACTCACTGTTATTTAAGTTCATCGCTTGAAGTGAAAGCCTCTCACCCGCATAAATAAATCCAGCGTTGTGGATCTTATCCTCTGAAGAGAGTGTTAAAGCATTCTGCGCTTTAATTGTGGCATCTTGTTCTAACTTAAAGGCGGTTTTTAATTGAATTTCACTGTCACCCGCCGAGATAATTTCACCATTACCACTCAGCTTTTCAGCCCATAAACGAAGCTGTTGTGTCGCAGCTAATAGTCCCTTTTTATTATCAATAGCTAATTTATTTTCGTTTTTGCCTTCAATGGCTAACATGGCAGCAGATATCAAGCCATGCTGATTATTCAGGTTTTCAGCAGGAATTAGTTTGAGTTGTTCGCTGGCTTGAATAACGCCTTGATGATTAAGCAAATCGTTTACTGCAATATGAATATTATTGGCTTTTAACCCTAGGTTTTCATCATCTGTTTGCTGATTATCAAGCTGTTGAGCCGTGACAGTGAGTTGTTCTTGAGATTGGATCTGCCCTATCTGGTTATTTAAGTCCTGACTGAGCGTGATATCCGTATTGTTACCCGCAAGAATAACACCTTGTTGGTTATCAATACTTTTACCGTCAATCAGTAAGTTATTAGCTGATAACAGTGTTCCTTGCTGATTATCTAACTCACTTTGGTTTAACTGAAGCGCCAGTTTGTCAGTTGCCTGAATATGTCCTTTTTGGTTATTAAGCCCAGCAATATTAAGTTGGGTTTCAGTCGCACCAATAACTTTACCATTTAAATTGATCAGATCATTTTGTCTGGTATTTAACTTAAGCTGGCTGTCTGATTGCAATAATCCATCCGTATTAACCAATTTTTTTGAATGGATATTTAACTCTTTTTTAGCGTATAGAGTGCCTTGATTATTCTGTAACTCACCGCTGTTAATAGTAACGGCATTAAGCGCCGTTATTTTCCCTTGTTGGTTATCAATATCACCACTGTTTAATGAAATTTTACCCGCAGAGACAAGCGCCCCTTCACGATTAATTAGGGGTGTATTGGCGTGGCTAATCGTTAATAGATCCCCAGCAGAGATTTTTCCTTGATAGTTGTTTAACCGTTCTGTTTGTAGGTCTGTTTTTTGACCCACCGTTATTAACCCTTGCTGATTATTTAATTTTTCAGGGCTAATAAGTTTCAGCATACCCGCGACAGAAATTAATCCATTTTGATTATCTAGCTGTTTAACCGTTGTATTCAGGTTATGTTGCGTAATAATGCCCGCTGTCGCTTTGTTATCCGTATTCGTTAACTTACCATCGGCATTAATGGTGAGCGCTTTAACAGCGTAAATTAGTCCTTTCGCATTATGTATATTATTGGCATTAATGGTTAATTGATGGCTATTACTGGCGATGCTGCCTTGTCTATTATCAAGATCGGCTGAGTTAATCGTTGCTTGCTGATTAGTGGTTATTTTTCCTGTTTGATTAACCAGCTGCCCACTGTAAATCGTCAGGTTAGCTAATGCGCTTATTAGTCCATTTTGGTTATTAATATTCTGTTTCTGTGTATTAATAACGACATTTTGATCTGCACTAATCACACCTTTTTTATTATCAAGTTCAGCCGATTTTAAATTTAATCCCCCCTGTTTGCTGCCTAATTGTGCTTGGTGATTAATCAGTTTTGCGCTAGAAATATTTAAGTCGTCATCAGAAATAACGCGCCCTTGAGTATTATTAAGCTCACCACTTTTTAGATCTAGTTTTCCTTGGCTAATAATACCACCCGATAACGTCTGATTATTATTTAATACATAACCTTGTGTATCTAAAGTGAAATTATCGGCTGAATAGAGTGTGCCTTGTTGATTATCTAACGTTTGAGTCGTTAATTTAAAGCCGTTTGCCTGACTAATAACTTCGCCACCACGGTTGTTCATACCTAAGCTATTAAGCAATAAAGATTTAGCAGAAAAGATATAGCCCGATTGATTATTTAAATTCCCTGTCACAAGGTTCAATATCCCATGACTAATAATCCCAGCTTGAGACAATGTATTGCTATTATCTAATTGATTATTTTTTTGTTGTGATAGCTAATTGTGTTTTTTGCTGTAATAAGACCATTTTGATTATTAATGGCACCACTTTCGATTAATACGCGTTCTTCTATGCTACCAATTTTACCTTTCTTATTATTAATATCGTCAACAAACAGTGACTGCTTAGCCGTTGACGTGATTTTACCTTCAAAATTATCAATATTACCGGCATTAATTTTTAATTCGCCTTTACTTATAATACCGCCATTTGTTGACGTACCACTATTATCAATACGCTGTTTGTCAGTGTTAATATTTAATGCGGTATTCGCCGTGATCAGCCCTGCATGATTTAACAATTCATGGCTGGCAATAATTAACTTGTCTGTTTGGCTTGCTAATACACCTTGCGTATTATCGAGTTGCTGTCTATTGGTATTAATATTTAATTCTGCTTTGGCTGTAATTAATCCTGATTGATTAAGTAACTGAGCGCTTTCTATTAGCAGGTTTCCAGCTTGGCTTGCTAGTGTACCGTGGTTATTATTAATTTCGCCTAATGTTAGCTTATTTTTTTTGCTTCGCAATAATGCGACCATGCTGATTATTTAATGACTTGGCTGTTATTTCAATGTCACTTATGACCGATACACCATATCATCTAACGTATTGTTATTAATTAAACTGATCACGATAAGTGCTATTTGTAGTTTTTCTGATGAATAA
>NZ_MIIZ01000720.1:0-19393 GCF_001743005.1 Shigella sp. FC1967
AGCATCGGGTGAATTATGTGTTTGTGATATCTATACAACTCTCAATTTATCTCAACCGAAAACGTCTCGCCACCTAGCTATGTTGAAGGAAAGCGGACTATTACTTGATTCTAAACATGGGAAATGGGTTCATTATCGTTTGTCTCCTACATTATTACCGTGGGTGAAAAATATTATTGAAGTCACCTATGAGGCCGAGAAAAGTAAAATCGCAGAATTACTTCAATTTATTGAAAAAAAAGGATCGGTTAGTTGCTGATCTGAATAAAAATTTTTATTGAAATATATATGAAATAACAGATATGACCTATCTGTATGATAGGCCTTCTGTGAGAGGTTTTTATGCTTATTGCTGTATTAATATTTGTTCTGACAATTACTTTTGTTATTTGGCAACCTAAAGGTTTGGGGATCGGCTGGAGTGCAACAATTGGTGCATTAGCCGCACTATTACTAGGCGTTATTAGTCTTCAAGATATTCCAGTGGTTTGGAATATTGTATGGAATGCAACTGCTACCTTTGTGGCTGTCATTATCATTAGCTTGATCCTTGATGAAAGTGGTTTCTTCGAATGGGCTGCACTTCATGTCGCCAAATGGGGCGGTGGTAAAGGTCGCCTTTTATTTAGCTATATTATTCTGTTAGGTGCATCCGTTGCAGCTCTTTTTGCCAATGATGGCGCAGCGCTTATCTTAACTCCCATAGTGATTGCAATGTTGTTAGCTCTCGGGTTTAGCAAAGGTACAACATTAGCTTTTGTGATGGCGGCAGGATTTATTGCAGATACAGCAAGTTTGCCTTTAATTGTTTCAAATCTAGTTAATATCGTCTCTGCTGATTTCTTTAATATCGGATTTACGGAATATGCTTCAGTAATGATCCCTGTTGATATCGCCGCTATTATCGCGACATTGATCATGTTACATTGGTTTTTCCGCAAAGATATTCCTCAACAATATGATATATCTAAATTAGCGATGCCTGCGACAGTGATTAAAGATGTGAGAACATTTAAAGCAGGTTGGCTAGTATTGTTTCTTTTATTACTGGGTTTTTTCATACTAGAACCTTTGGGTATTCCAATTAGTGCCATTGCCGCTGTTGGTGCGGTAATTTTGTGGTTTATCGCGGCACAGGGAAAGACAATTAATACTCGGAAAGTTTTACGAAGTGCACCTTGGCAAATTGTGATTTTCTCCCTTGGTATGTATCTTGTTGTTTATGGATTACGTACGCAGGCTTGACTCAATACTTATCGGAAGTTCTTGATTTTCTATCAAATAAAGGTGTATGGGTTGCAACACTAGGAACGGGATATATCACTGCATTCTTATCATCAATTATGAATAATATGCCCACTGTTCTTGTTGGAGCTTTATCTATTGAAGGTAGTAATGCCACTGGTTTAATTCAAGAAGCAATGATTTATGCCAATATCATTGGTGCAGATTTAGGACCCAAAATTACGCCAATAGGAAGTTTAGCAACATTATTATGGTTGCATGTTTTGTCGCAAAAAAATATGACCATTACATGGGGCTATTACTTTAAAACGGGCATTATTATGACGATCCCTGTGCTAACAGTCACATTGGTTGCATTAGTGTTTAGGCTTACATTAATAAATTAGTGATGATGATATGAGCAAAATTACACTTTATTTTATTGTAATTAAGCCAGTACTATTTGATTTAGAAAAAAGAAGGGCGGAAACGATAAAATAAAACACCTGCAAGCAGGTGTTTTATCAGATCCAGCAGATATCGCTTATTCTTCGAAGTACCAATATCCTTGATTGATAAATTCGGTTAATTCCGCAACAAAGGCTGGGTTCTTCAATGCTTCACCGAGTTCCTCTGCGCCAACCTCCGTAAACCGGCACAATGCATCTGCTCCTTGTGTTTCTTTGGTCGCCCAACCCTCTGTATTTACAAAGAAATGGTCTCCGATGCGTAGGACGCGTAGTCCGCTTAGGCGGATCAATTTTTCACCGTCATTCAGCGCATTCAATATTTCTTCTGGTTGATAAGGCGGTTCTGAAGGTGCAATATCTAGCTCATGGCGCGGCGTCGTTGCAAAACGGCCTAACCACTGTTCAAAATCATCAGGTTTATTGATCATTTCAATCATCATGGCACGTAGGCGTTCAACTTCATAAGTCTCCATTTTTCCTGCATTATCACGCACTGTCAGGTTAGGATCGCCATAATTTATGCCCCCCAGATCTTGTTCCAGTGCATAGTCTGCAAAGCTACTCAGTAAATCACGGCCATTGGGTCCACGAAAACCAACTGAATAGTTCATGGTATCTTCAAAGGTGAAACCATCGTGAGGAAACCCAGGTGGAATATACAAAATATCTCCTGGTGACATTTCCACATCAATAATTGGCTCAAAGGGATCAACATGGAGTAAGGCGGGGTGCGGGCAGAACTGGCGCATAGGTAGGGCATCGCCCACGCGCCAGCGACGACGTCCCATACCTTGAATGATAAAAACATCATAGTTGTCAATATGTGGTCCGACACCACCACCAGGCACGGAATAGGAGATCATCAAGTCATCAAGACGCCATTCTGGTAACACTCGAAACGGTTTCACGAGTTCAGCCGCTGGCATATGCCAATGATTGACAGCCTGCACCAGCAGTGACCATCCTTCTTCGCCTAATTCGCTGAAGTCTTCAAACGGGCCGTGACTTGCCTGCCATTTGTTGCCAGTCAGGCTGACAAGGCGGCTGTCAATTTCTGGTTCCATTGCCAAACCAGCCAGTTCATCTGGTGTGATTGGGTCAACAAAATTAGGAAATGCATTTTTCAGTACAACAGGTTTTTTTTTGCCAGTATTTTTCTAAAAATTCAGGCCAGTTAAGATTCAGTTTATTAACCATGTGACCACATCTGTATCAATGAATAAGTGGGTAATTATAGAAGTAATATACGGTGATATTTTTGTTTGGCGTCAAAGGTGAGTCAATAACTCTTGAACATAAAGAGTCAGTAAAAAAGACTCAATTAACATAATCAACCAGCCCAAAATAGAGATTTCAATGCCTATCCGTATTTAGATATCAAGGTTCGCATAATGTATATTATGTTAAATGGAGGTTGGAGATTAAAACAGCCAGTTCACCCACACCCATATTCCTCAAACCGAGATTATTAAGCATTTAATAACATCACTTCTAACTCAATTGATTAACCTTAAGCGTTCATTTGATTAACTAGCCAACGATGAATGACTTGAACAATATATGCCTGCTCTTCTTCCGTTAATTGACGATGTTTTTCTATACCATGCCAGGTTTTTAAACATCCACGACAACACGTCGCTGTTGCATGCTGAGCAATAAATACAGGATGTCCTCGCATTGGAGTTTGCTTACCATCATTTTTAGGTTCTTCAGTGGCCAAGCGCTTTTGAATAAAATCTAAAGCATGTTGATCGATAGTATCGGGACCTTTATCGATACAGTATTGTCGCTCTTTGGGTCCTAATTTAAATTTTTGCCGAAAAGTTGATTTGGATAACTTGTTAAATAAAAGATCTATATTATTCATTAATTTTGCTACCGACTAGTTTCATTATTCAAATACACATTATTTCTTTTTTTATATCAAAGTGTTGAGCCAATACTTTATACCCCTTCTCACTGATAGTCACTTCCCTATATCCTTGATGGCGAGTTAACCATGCTTGCGTCTCTGCGTAATTAAGAAAAACAGCCCCAATTTGTCCGCCTAAATGAAAACGACGTTCACTCCAATCTAAACATGGACAGCAAATATTACGAGAATGCGTTGCTTGAAATTCAATACCCATATTTTTAAATTGCTCAAGACCTAATGTCGTAATAGCACAACCATCTTCGGTTATCCATTTTTGCTGACAAAGTGAATGGTAAATATCAACGGCAACCTCACCGGCTAAATGATTATAACAAGTGCGTGCTCTCCTTAAGTGTTTGGGGGTTGTGATTTTAGCTTGTGAAACATGATCTGTTGAAAAGCACATTAAATTTTCAATAACATTGGCAATTTCATCGTTAGCCAATCGGAAATAACGATATTTACCTTGAGATATTACAGAGATAAGACCGCTAGTGAGTAATTTGGATAAATGGCTACTTGCCGTAGAGGCAGCGATATCAGCCGCAATACCTAACTCAGTCGCTGTCCACGCCCTTCCATCCATCAATGCACAGAGTATTTTGACTCTGGAAATATCAGATATTGCGGCACCAACAGCTGCTATTGCTGACTCTACGGTGTGTTGATATTCCGATTTTATCACTTTGGTCATTTGAAATTGACGTCCTTTTGATAGCATGCCAGTCATTAATAGTGGAATAACGTTAATTGTGGCAAGGTCACGAGCCTATTTAATTACAGATTTTCTGCATCAAATGAATATTCACGAGCCAAAGAAGTAATGCTAATTTTGTAAAAATCGAAAATAGATTTTCGACCTTCTTGTTGCGCATTTTTATGTAAGATATTTTTCTTCCACTGTAAAACAGCGTCTTCATTTTCCCACCAAGACAGTGATAATAATTTGCCTTCGGTTGATAAACTTTGAAACCGCTCTATTGAAATAAATCCTTCAATACCTGTTAGTAACGGTTTTAAGTCAGCAGCTAAAGCTAAATAACGATCTTGTTTTCCGGGTTTGATTTTTACTTCAAATATTACGGCAATCACGGGTGTTCTCCTTTATTTGTAACGACGAGTGTATTTATAAAAAAAGGCAAAACACTTCGATAATCACTGAAATGTTGGTTTTTATTTTAAAAGCAAACTCAATGTATTTACTCGCCCATTATCCCAGTTAAAATGCACCAAACGCCCTGTTTTGTCGAAAAAATACCATTGACTAAATTCATTTCGATATTGTGGTGCGAAAATTGTGGGCCATTTAAGTTCAAAGGTGCAGTGATTTTGATTGTTATATAAACGAAATATCGTTAATTCATCTTTTTGCCAATAAATTAATTTTGCTGATCTTGAAATTAAATGCAAAGAATGTTGTTCTTCAATCGATTGAGTATTAGGCAACTGTAAAACGTTGGGTATAGTGTGAGTTTATTGATGTGAGCACGCATTTATCATGTTTTACAGTATAATATGAGTGAGACATCAGGTCATATTTGCATCCCTCACTAAAAGTATGAGATAAGCTTTCTCGCTGAGTTAACCAACGATTGGGTAATGTATACGACCAGCGTTCGTTGGGTTCACTATTAATTAGCCAATATTCGGCGCCATTGTGACGAAGAAGCTCGATAATATCACCATTCAACGAATCCACATTCCAAACTATTTTAAAGTCATTTTTAGTATCAACAACGTGAACGGCATTGTGAATGGCAATAGTCCAAAAAACACCATCAAAATTACGGGTGAAAACAGTACATTTTAGCGTACCAAGTTCTTGGATAAACTGTGTTGTGATTGCTAATGAACTAATCTGGAAATAATCACCCCTTGGTGCCAACAATAAAGCGCTTTGGTTATTTTCTGCGATAACAATATGATAAGTTGGAGTTAATTGATGCCAAAGTTGCTTTCCTGCTTTATCTGTTAACAACACTCCAGATTCGCCTAATGCGATAAGATATTGGTGATCATTTAAGGCAACGACATCGTAAATAGCATAAAGCCCTTGTTCTGGAATAGTGGCAGAAATAAAGTGATTTTGCGCATCTAGTGAATAGCATTTAGGTTCTGGAATATCACTCTGAGGGATATCGACTTTAAATAATTTATTCGTACTTTTATGAATAAATTGGCTAATTTCTTTTCTCTCTAATACAGAATGAGCACCATATTGATCAACTATAATAGGTCGAATTAATTGATTAATCAGTTGTTCAGTTAATTTGGTTTGCTTAGGTAATGCTAATAGCTCTCTGACTAAAATGGCGCGTTGAATAGTGGCAAGTGGATCGTTACATACCTTTTTAATATCATCTTGATATAAATGAACAGTGTCAGGTAATAAAAATATTGATTTTACAATACTACGTAGGCTTAATTCTCCACCAGCTTGATAAGCAATTTCTAACCAATGTTTGGCTTTATTACGACTTATTTCATTGTTTAATTGCCAGATAATATCGATAGCTTGTAAATAATCTTCACAGTCAACCAGATATTCAGCCCACTCTTCACGCATCTTATCTGCAATATCAGGATGTTTTTTCTTGTAACTGTAATACGACGTAGGAAAAAGCATTATGTAGGCGAGCATAAATAACAGCAGAATCAATATCGCCCGCTAAGCAATATAAGCGAATAATATAAGCCGGTGGCATTGCCCATAATCGAGCTAGTTCAGCGGCTTGTTGATAGCGTTGAAAGCTTTCTAAATAATCTAGAGCTTCTTCTTTTTCTTGCAATAATTCAGCCAGAACAAATAACGCTTCTTCATTACGCCCTGCTTTATCTAGCTTTATAAACTGTTGACGATAAAGTTGTTTTTAAATAATTTTGCAGTTCATCTCCAAAATAAAGACTTTTACGTCCTTGTTGATTGTCTGATATTTCTAGTTTATTTCGCCCTTTTAATCGCCCTAAATAAGGTGAAGGCGTAGTTTCTTGGTTTTCTTGATGCTTACTCAGTGGAATACCATGACGCAATGCTTGATCGACATTACCATCTTCAAACATTTTCATCATTTTATTAATATAATTCGCTTGTTGCTTACTCATCATAGAGGCTAATCCGCTTTTAATTGAAAGCTTATTTAGCCAATGTTGCCACCGTGATAATTGAGATGTCGTTTTAGATGAAGAGTACATCGCTTCACGATTTTGGGGCGTCAGAAAGTTATTAATGATTTTCTGAGTTAGTGATAACGACGCTTTTGCATGAGGTTCTTGTGTTTGAGATGACGACGAAGCGTTTTCAAATACTGTTTTTATAAATTGCTTTTGTTTATCATCTGCCGGTGGAATATTGTCACCAATAATCGTTCTAATATTTTTCTCTTCTGACAATGCTTGAGGTTTTATCTCATATAGACTGGCGTAGTTATCAGTTTCTTCAAAATGAATCTCTTTAATATCAAGATAATCAGCAAGTGATAGAGGTTCAGCTTGTGAAAATAGAAGTGTTGTTACAACACCACTACGAACTAAAGCAAGATCTGCATAAGGAAGCTTTTTGAGCTCATCATCATCTAAAGGTGCTGTGCTATAAAGGCGACCGTAACGAATTAAAGGCCATCCCTCAATGGATGAGCAATCCAGCGTTTTATTTTCAGCAAAACAGAGAACGTCCCCTTGTTCGAATCGATAAATACGACAATTAGTTTGCCAATGTTTTATTAAATAAGTCAGCCGTTGAGTCTCGTTAAACCAGTCATTTGGTAGCCATAAACCTTCGATCTGACGATATCCCAATAACATGGGGTGACGAATATAATCATTACGCATTTGGGGTGTCACCTTCTTGTTCAATGGTATACAGATTTAGGCGTAATTGTTTTTGGTATACATCATAAACAACGACTTGAGCATGCTCTGTTAATGCAGCAAAAAGACCTTTAGATGGGCTAAATGAGTAACGTGTAAACGGATTATCTGCACGATATAAAATTTCTATATCACCGTTTGAATAACTGGCAATATTTCGTTTGTTTGGGCTGATCATCAAAATATTCAAGGTGGTTAAATCGACTTCTGAAGAGCCATCGAGTATAGGATGAAAAAGCCCTATTCCTTGCCACCCTTGAGGTAAGTCTATTGGATAACCATAAACCTCATCAACTTCCATATTATAGACATGCCAACTTTGTCGATTAGTATCTAATGAAATAGCACAAGAGATTGATTTAGAACCATCAGTATATTTATGGTAATAGGCAAATAAGGCACTTCTTTGATAGGAAATAAATTGAGGGAAATAGAGTTGATGTTGATAACGCTTTTGAGAAAAGTCAGCACCCGTGACCATTTGAACTAATTGACTACTCTCATTGAGATAAATATATACCAGCAGATTATCTGCTATTTTCTCTATGCCAAGGACTTTCTCTTCAACGATTTTAAAGCTATTTTTTTCTTCAGCATAAATATTGTGTGAAAAGGCGACCAACTGTTTCGCCCTATCATGAACAAATAAACTGAAATATTCCTTATTATTATTAGCTAAATAAGCACTAGCCAGTGTATTACCTCGCCCAATACCCGCTGAAAACGCTTTATCAGAAGGTCGAGGCATATAAGAGAGTTTGGGTAATTGCCAAAAATAGAGTCCGTTGTTATTGGAAAGCAATGCGCCTACCTTTCTCCCGTGACACTGTAACGCCAAAACAGTGTAACCATCAGGATATACTTGGTATACAAACGGTTTTTTAAGTTCACGGTTTTGATTTAATCTATTCAGTGGTGGAACTTTGATCACTAGAAGTCCAGGTTTGCCTAATAAAGTAACACCTACCGCGCTACCATGAAATGAGATAACAGGCGAAAACATCAGTGATATTTTGTGTTTGTGTTGATGCGTATTTTGCACTGAAGGAGGTCTTATTTGCCCTTTTAATATCTGTGAGCTTAATGCACTAGGCGGTGTTGATAATACAAGATGTCGTTGAAAATGAGGTGTGCGAATTTTGACATCAATCGTTTTATTGAAACAATCATCTGCCGTTAATTCAATATGATGACTTGATGCAATGGGTTTCAATATAGGTTGTTGATGAGCGCCCGTGACTAACCAAATCTCACCGTTTTGTGCATCAATATCTTCGCTAATAACGTTTTGCCAATGTGTAATATTTTCTTGTAAAACAGGAGAGTAAGTTCGACGTGTCAATAATTCATATAGATCATTTATGGTGTTTAAAGGCATTAATGGAATGATTGATTGGAGTGTTCCCCACATTAATGTACACCCCGCTTTTTCTGCTCGCTGAGCCAATAAAATAAGTAATGCAATGTGGACTAGACGACATTCACCCAGTTGCGAAATTCCCGTATCAAAAAGGACGGTGATTTGATTTAAAGATTGTTGAGATTTATAGTTTGGTGCTAAAAAGAGATGTTCTGCATTGATGGCTCGTCTCATAAATTCATCAGGCACTTCATCAGCCATTAACCACTCGCTAAGTAGCAGATTTTGATAATTTCCTTTGCGCTGTATTTGACCAATACCATCTTGTTCAGGTACGCCACCAAGTTGTGCTCCTTGTACAGGGCCCAATACACGATTCAGGCGTTGTAATACATCAGAAAATGCAGGAATTAGTTCGGGATCTAACCAGCTAAGCCAAGGTTGCCAAGGTTGTAGTGCTTCGGGTAACGAGATGGATTGTGTTGTGGATAATGGCATGATGATAATTCGATCCTTGTATCACATTATATTTCACTATTTCACTCGAAACACAACTGGGTGAGTGTTTCCTGTAGCTTTGGTGTTAATGTCCATTGATTATCTAAAGGGATCACCGTTGAAGGTGATGGTAAAAGTAATAATGGCTGGCGTTTAAAATGCTGCACTAAGGCTTGCTCCACCAGCCCATCAGGCAATAAAAGCTGTTGATGTATAGGGAGCCATAATTTTGCTGTTTGAGTAGAAGGTGCAATCAGCGTTATGTTGTCAATCCAAGGTAAATCAGCCGGCTTCCCCAGTACAATCAGCCGATGCTGACTGGTGATCACTTTTAACCGTTTTTGCTGAGCATCAGGCAGATGAATGATTCGCTCAATAAGCTGTTTAGCCGTTATACCTATTGCAACCCCTCCTTGTGGTTTAGGTGGCATTGCATTAGGTTGCCACGTCAGTGGAAATGTTAGGCTCATAATAAGTGACTAAACTGTATTGCTAATTGTGTACGTAATACGGCAAGCTCTTCACTTAACATTTCTGTTGAGAAGTTGGCATCGATTTCTCTTAACGTCAGTTCAATGTCTGCTTTAGAGACAGGTTCTGCATTGAGAACATCTGTGGCTCTTTCAATTAGACGGTGCATACGAGACTGAGGTTGCAATGTCGCCTCTTCTACGGAACTAAATAATCGAGAATTCATTGAAAGTGAGAGTTCTTGTCGTAAGATTTCACGTCCTTGTTGTTGCGCATCTTCAGTAGGCAGTACATACAGTAAAGGCCAGAGATCTTGTTCTGTCGCAATCTCTCGATTATTGAGTACGGTTGCGGCGGCAATAAGACGTTGAACACGAACAATGCGCCTATCTGAAAGCGTGATCCCTGCGTTTCTTAATGAACGCACAGCATTAGCCAGCAACGGTCTGACTTGTGTTAAGTCGACATTTTTAACCGCAAGGTATAATTCATCTAATTGAGCAATATCGAGTTGAGCTGAAAGATGAGTCAGGCTTGAAGCCCATCCACCTTCAAGCATAGCTTCTAATTGGTGATCGGGTATGGGATCAATAAAAAGATGAATAAGAAAGCGATCTGAGAATGCGGCGAGGTTAGGATCATCAGGCAAATTATTAGCCGCACCAATACACACTTTTAATGGACTAATAATATCGGTATGACCACGCTTAAATCGACGCTCATTTAAAATACCTAATAAGGTATTTAAAATTGCCGTTGAGCCCAGAAAAACCTCATCAAGAAAAACAATATCCGCTTCAGGTAGCATTCCTGTGGTATCAGTTTCAACTTTACCTTCTTTTAGTTTTTTGAGGTCAACGGCGCCAAATAACTCTGAAGGTTCAGTAAAACGCCCTAAAAGGTATTCAAAATAACGTCCACCTAATGTTTGAGAAACTCTGCGGACAACCGCACTTTTCGCTGTACCTGGCGGGCCGATAACAAGCAAATGTTCATGAGCAACGGCGGCTAAAACAACTAGCTCAGCAAGTTGCTCTCGTCCAATCATACCTTGCGTTGAATGTTGTATTGCTTTGCGAATATTATCGATAATTCCATTTATATTTGATGTCATATGTTTACGCACAAATTAAGAGTTTAGCAGCGAGATGCTTGCATTATGTGATTTTTTATTTTCTGGCTCAACTTTTTTAATTAAATAACATTTTTATATTTTTTATAAAACGTTTCATTACATATAACTTTAGTAATAATACTACCTATATTAGTGAAAGAAAAAGAAATGGGTTTATCTTTATTTCTCAAATAATGAAAATATCATTAATCAATGAAGATTGATTTATTTGTGTATTTTCCTTCTCTCTGTTGCAATATCAAACGCTAAACTTCGTAAATTAGGGGTATGGTTTATTAATGCACGATGCGTTGATGCTTGGCTAATAAAAGCAAAACTGTTTCCCCACGGATGTTGATAACGATCACGTACAATAGGCGCACTCCAATGTTGTAGTAATCCTTCTAAAGGAAGGTGATCGTCACCTACTGTTAATGTTTGAGCCACTAATTGTGGAAATTCACGTTTAATCTCTTTAGCTTGTAAATACCAGCGATCTCTACCATAAATGGCGGCTTTTAACGTGATATTGTTGTCACTCAAATACCATACTTGTGGCACGGCTTGTTCATCTGCATTAATACCTGAAACCGCATCAGTAAAGCGTTTAGCACCTTGTAAATTTTTTGCCAATGCTTCTCTCACTCGTTGATTTTGAGCTGAACTGATTGATGTTTTATAAGGGCCTAAACGATAGTGCTCCCAACATGCCTCATCATAGATATCAAAATCATTTAATGCTCTGCCGTAGCTATCTATTACCACAGGATTTGGCGGCAATAGTTGATATACAAAAGGACAACCACAGACATCATCAGGAGAGAACCCATAAAGATAACGGCTTCCTGCGTAATAACCTGTCTCCATCATGGATAATGCTTGAAATGTGCCGTGCCAAGGTGGACCAAAAGCGTACCACTTAGCGACTAATGCCCTATTTTCTGGTGTGGTATGCCGTAACCAATAACGAATTGCAAGATTAGACGCAGATTGAGCAATAAAAATAAAAGGCTGGTTTTCGCCAAAAATAGTTTTTAGTCGATCAACTTCTCTATCAATAGTATCCACCAGCACTCGATGATCAGCTCGCCAATCATGGGCAAGGAAAAACAGATCTTGCCCTTCGCGATAACCTAATGCTGTTTCAAGCACATCTTTAAGCTCTTGAGTGACAAGAGTGCTCACTAAATAAGGGACAATCGAAAATGCGTGCAATTGCTCGGTGGCTAATACGCGAGGCGAATGCTGAGTGCTGGGGTACTCATATTCATAATCACTTTTTGTAAAGACACTACGATGATCACCCCAAATAAAGGCCTGCTTTTGTCTATCAAAAAGCTTAGTCCCTAGAATTCCGGGTAAATAAATAATAGGAAGATTCGGTATTTTATCATCAAGTTTCGCTTGACGGATTTGAGCCGCAATAAGTTGAGCACGTATTAATGACCATCCTCTATTGAGTGGCATATTTTTAGCGTCCTTTTAATGGAATAAGTGTGATCGGCACATTTTCGCTACCAAGATGCGTTTTTTCGGCTTCAGTAACAGGAAAGTGAGCACGATCGTAAACCTCAAACAGTTGGCAAGGTTCATTTTGGTGATGATAAAGGCGGATCCCCTCTGCTTTAGGGCTACTTTTGGACAACATAAAGCGATGGCAACAATTGGTGCTGATTGGACCAACAGGCTCTCCCTGTCGCGTAATAAATTGATAATAAATCGGTGAGTCATTTTTTTGTTCAATATGGCAAGCCTGAACAGGACCACGGAAAAGATGTGTAATACAAATAAAATTATCAGGAATACGCTCTGATAATTTGTCAGTGTTAGGATCAGCCCAAGGTAAAATAATGGAAGGTTGGAAATGACAATGAGGACATTGCCCATTATCTAAGTGAGATTGTGCAATTAGCCCACTGCGTTTCACTAACAAGGTTTGGCATTCAGGGCAATAAGAGTTAGCGCTGTCTGTATCAAACACATTCCCCACATAAACATAGCGCATACCTTCATTTAAGGCTTGCTGACGAGCTTGTTCAAGAAAAGAGATCGATGTGCGTTCGACATGGCGATATTGGTAATCAGGATGGAAACGAACATAGTGTAATGGAATATCTGCATCAAGATACTTAAGCATCCAATCTGTGACTTTCTTCGCTTCTTCCAGTGAGTCATTACGTCCCGTCACACATAAGTTAGAGACTTCAAGATGCGGACTATTTGTGGATTTACGCGCATCATAAACTTGTTTAATACCGTCAAGAACGGGCTGTAATCGCCCTCCTGTATGTTTACGATAAAAGCTATCCTGCATTGATTTTAATGAAATACTAAAGATATCCATAACGCCTAGTAATTCATCAATGGCTTTTTCGCTGATATAAAATGCACTTTTATAGAGATTCTTTAAGCCATGTTCACGGGCAAGCTTCGCCGTATCCATAACAAATTCATGCCAAACGATTGGGTCGTTATAAGTCCACGATAGCACACGGATATTGTGTTTTAATGCATAATTGACCACATCTTCAGGGCTGTAATAAGCCACATGACTATCTTGCACATAACGGGCTTGGCTTGTACTCCAGTTTTGGCAAAAATCACAACGTAGCATACAACCGATATTACCTAACGATAAAATACGTTCACCAGGTGCATAATGGTAAACCGCTTCGGTTTCTATCGACTCTTGTGTCATTGGTACCGATTTGCCATAGTTTAGTGTGACTAAACGGCCATTTTCATTACGTCTTAACTTACAAGTCCCTGTACGGCCTAACTGAATTTTACATGCCCGAGGGCACAGCTCACATTGAATGCGATCGTTTGAAATTGGATGCCATAAGCGAGCAGGATGCCCTGTTTGTTGCCATTGTTTCATTCTTGCCATGAATTATTCCTTTTTATCATTACCATAATGGTTATTTGTACAAAGAGGCAAAACGGTTTTTTGCCGGGTTCCTGCTTGCCAACATTCCAATACATGACGCAATGTCCAGTAAAAAGGATTTCCTTTTGCTGGAGTGTTGATTAAATAGTGGCATTCCCCTTGTGGGGTTAAATGGGCGATCAGTTTAAAACCAGGGCCAAAGGTATAAGGCTTAGTTTTAATGGTGTCGGTCTTGCCTATTTGAGATTGCGTCAAAAAATCAGCATTCTGCCTTGTTGCATGAATAGTTTCTCGATTACCGCCTTGATAAGGATAACGCCCCGTTAATAGGCGATTAAGCCACAATGGTTTTTTGATACTATGCTGAAATTCAACGTAAGGACGCTCCATTTTCTGGCTGGCAATTAATGCGCTCGCATAGGTTTCACGAATTATGGTAGAAAGTGCATCTTGCTCAAACTGCCAATCTTGAAGATGGTATTGCAGAATATTGAGTATACTCCAGCGACAACTTGGCCAGAAATCCGTATACAGTGCGCGTGATCCTCTCTTTAGTACCTTCCCTAAAACGCTATCGGTAAGATGCTGTATCCATACATCAAAAAAACGTGATGCATTGAGCTGTTGGGTATCACAATCCCATTGAGAAAGAATTTTATCTTCAGGTATATAAGGTAATAAAAAAGCGAGTGCTTTTTGAGCAAATAGATCGGTTTTGTCATCTTGCATCTGACGAAAAGTTTCAAACGTATGTTCTTGAGTTTGCTGGATCAAATGCTCTATACGTAGCGCTCTTGTTGGTGGATGCCAACGATTAGATAGCGCAGGCTTTCCATCAAAGAGTGAAGCACTGTATTGATTCGCATACAGAACATATCCTCGTTCAGGATTGTATTCGGCAGGCAAATCATCAAAAGGAACATAACCTTGCCACTGATGTAATGGCTCCGTTAAACTCAATACTAAACTGCCTAATTCACTGTGGCGTTTAGGAATATACCCCATACTCTGTAAGCCAATATCCCCATGGATATCTGCATATCCCACCATCATGGGGGAATTTTTCACATGCCTTAAGGCTTCTCTAAATGATGTCCAGTTATGGCATTTTGCGAGTTGATAAAAAGTAATATCGCCACTTGGATTATCTAATGCTGGCCAGCGTAAAAATAAACCGTAGCCCGCTTTTTCAGACATTAACCGACCTTGTGAATAATCATAAGTGACAAAAGTATGTTGACGCTTTGAGGTTAAACCTATGGTGTGAGTTCTTTTTATTAATGGCTCCCATCCATGTGTTGTTTCAACCTTTTCGTTTTCTAAATCAATACGTCCCCAATATAAATCTTGATTATCCGCCATAATGCCGACCATTCCCCAAGCCGCATGAGGATTACGTCCCACAATAATGCCCGGAGAACCAGGAAAATGTGAACCCATCACACTTAAACCTTCTTTACTCTCTAAACGGCATAATAGATTAAAACTTGGGTTAACGTGTCCCATATGGGGATCAGCAGCTAACATAGGTTTTCCTGATCGGGTGTGAGAACCATTCACCGCAATCACATTAGAGCCAGTATCTGGTGATGCTAAACCTAAATGCTGTAAGCCTTTTAATCCCTCTTTAAATGCAGCGATCACTTCAGGATAATATTCCCCCTGTTCATCTAAAGGTAATGGCGGGATTTGATCGCCTTCAAGGCTAAACGTTGATAAAAGTTGCTGATGTTGAGACGGCGTCAGTCGATTGGCTAGACGAGTGTGAAATAATTCATATTGCCAAGCTGAATTAATAAAATATTTCAGTTGTCCTAACAGATAACTATCTGTGGTGGTAAAAAATTCAGGTTTATAACGCAGTAATAAACACTCTATTGGACGGATTTTTAACTCTTTTATGGCTTGGTTAATACCTGCGATATACGCAGTAATATGCTGAAATTGAATCGCTTGCCAGCTGTTAGGTTGTGCATTTTTATCCTCAAGCTCCGCGATTTTGGCTAGTTCAACCAATCCTAATCGGCGTTGGAAAATATCTGTTCTAAGCGCACCATTTCCCATCACTTCACTTAATCGACCGCTAGCGACTCGACGTGATAAGTCGAGTTGCCACAAACGTAAATAGGCAGCACCATAACCTTGCCCATAAAAAACCGCATTATCTGTATCACCTTTGATACTGAGAAGCTGGTCTGTTTCTAGTGACAACGTCACGTTTCCCCATTGCGAAGTAAGTGTCCTTGGCTTCATTTGGACTCCTTATTCAGCAATATAGCTTGTTCAGCAATGCTTCTGGCATAAGTCTTAAAGTCATTTAAAGGCTCACCCGCTGTCCACCCTAATAATTGTTCTGCTTTACAAGATGAATAGGTATAAGTGCTTCCATCCATAATACGCAGTGCCTCACAGGAAAGTGGCATGGAGAAACCAAGTAAGGCAAGTTTATCCATCATCCATGCTAAAGGTCGTAAACTACTGCGATTTTTGATAGGTAAGGGTGCCGTTTTTTGTATTTCACTGAGTAATGTGAAAATCTCTGGCATAGAAAAAACATCACCCGTAAAGAGAACCGTTTCTTGGGGTTTATCTAAGGCAAGTAATCGCAATAATCCATCACATAATTTTTCAACATGGCAAAGTTGAAAGGTGCTATTTGTACTGACTTGAAACGGAATTTTTTGATTGAAAAAAGCAGATAATGTTTGTGCTAAAACGCTCTTACCACCTTGACCAAACACACCGCCACAAATCGCAATTTTAATTGGCATACCTTGTTGTTGCTGATGTTCGACTAATACGTGAGCAATTTGCTTTGTTTCTTCATAATAACTACGAAAATAGCCATTATGACGATGCGTTTCATCAAGCAATAGACCTTGAGTTTCGCCCAGTGCGGCTGTGGTACTGGTATATAAAATCTGAGGGATTTGCGCTCTTTTCGCCTCATTAAGTAAATCCACTGTGCCAGTAACATTGGTTTGATACATTTTTTGATGTTCAAAACGACTAGGCGCAATACCGACTCGATAATCAGCGGCTAAATGAATCATAATATCCTGTCCAACAAGGGCTTCACGATAAGTATCGGGTTGGCATAAATCCCCTTTTATGATTTTCACACCTGACGGCAATTCAGGACGATTAGGATGAATTTTATTGGGTTCTCGACACAATACTGTTAATTCGTCACCAAGTTCTGCAAGCTTCGGTAATAAATAAGAGCCAATGAATCCAGTTGCACCAGTGATAAATATTTTCCGTTTATTCAATGTGACTATCCTTCCTGATTAATAAAAAAACACCAGTGTGGCTAACATAAAAAAGCCATCATGCGTTGCTGTCATTGGACGAGAATGCATTGAGCCAATGGGACAATAGCGAGTGAAGCTATATTGTTGTGGTGAAATTGATGAAAGTGAGCCGTGATAACCTAATGTTTGTAAGCGCGCAAACCACTGTTTTTGAGCTAACTGCAAATGATGCTCAACGGAGCCCACAATTAATTGAAAGCCAAAATTAAGCCAATATTGAGGTAAGAATTGGGTTTGGTAAGTGATCGCCCAGCCCGAATTTGCGTCGTAGCGTGTCGGCTTTTCATTATTAAGCAAGTCACGAGATAATGCATATTCGTGTGCTTGTGCCATTTGTTGAAGCTTTACTGTTTCTGGCAATGGAGGTAATGACGCTAATGCCATAGACAATTGCTGATAAAGCTGTTGAGCGCAATTTTCATTCTCTAATAGGATAAAACGTGGTGAGCTACAAACTTGCTGTCTGAATAAACAAACATCTTTTAAAATAAGGGAAATATCAGGTAATGATCTCCCTAAAATAGCCATTGCACTTATTTTAGGCCCTAACTCAATTAATTTAATTGGTGCTGGCGTTACTTGGCGATAATGTTGGATCAGTGCATCACCACCCGCCAATAAAATCGCTTCAACACCGTTAAGAATTCGCTCATCATTTTGATTTTCACTCGACCAATCAAGAATTTCACACTCATTTTCATTTAAACCTAAATAAGCACGTAAAAGATAAAGCCATTGAGTGGATAATCGCGCTTTTATTCGGATAGAGCTCCCAATTAAATAGCCAGCAAGTAGTGCCTCTAATGTACCTAGGGGATCTTTTTCTGATACCACAATGAGTAATTTATTCGGTGCTCGCCAGCATTTGCCCCCCAATTCATTAGCGACTTTTTGTGCTAATACGTCGCTATAAGCCCATTGTGTTAAACGGTTAAGGCAGAATGCTTGCGTCATGGGATCATCAGAGAATAACCAATCCTCATTAAGGCAGTGTATTAAACACTGTTTAATGTTTGCTAAACGAACGTGTATTGCTTCTGTCATTTTACCTGCGCCGCACAAGTGCCCTCGGGTGAAGTCGCTCTGCCGATATAGTGAATATAGGGTAATGGATGACTACAAGCGCATTGTGTGCCCCATAAACCTAAGTCTTGGGTTAATAGGCGCTGAGAAGCTAATGAATCAAAAAAAGGATTTTCAAGTTGGATAAGGCCTACTTTCCTTTCTGGCGCTCGATCACCTGTTTCATCAATAATGGCAAAACGAGAGTAAGCAGGAATGTGGAAATGACCTTCACTGCAACTAATGTAGTGTAAAGGATGCTCTGTCATGCCATAAATATCACGAATATCGACATTGGGAGCATGTAAAGTTTCTTTTAATCCTTGAATAATATCTGGGCGTTCAAGTTGTTTTGTCATCCCTTTCCATCCCCCACCGGTTAGCCCTTTAATCGGTGATAACAGAGTGAATGCATCAGGGCGACTTAAGCATAAATGTTCAAAGAAAAGGGTTAGCCCAAGAATGTAGATAGGCGCAGGATCATTCGCCCAACGTTGCAATGTTGACCATGCTAATTTTGTATCAAACTGACCGTGTTCGGACACCGTAAAAACCAGCTCTTTAATGGGAGCACATTGGGTAAATTTTAAGAAAGCTGTCGCAAAACCAGCATGATCGCCAGATTGAGGATCAGGAGACAACATTAGAAAACGAGCGGGAGTGGTTGATATTAAGCCATTGTGATAGAAAATCTGCGTCATTGCAGTTTCAATGCGCTTTAGGCTGACATCATCAAAGAAAACTTGTGTCTTTCCTTGTTGCCCTGTTCCTGAACTGTTTAGCCAGATACCGTTACGATGTGTGGGTGTGGCTAAATCCATAGTTTTAAATAAATTAACTGGAATAACTGGTTGAGGCATTTTTTGCCATAATGATTGATAGTTAGCATTATTTTTGCGATGCCAGTTATCAGCTTCATTCATAGATGCAGTAAAAAGTGCATCATCAAAACTATCAACAGCATAAGGCTGAGCGAGATTAACTAAATTATCCATCTCATAACGCTGCTCTTCTAACATGTTGTATCCTTACATTGATAAGGGTTATATCAACATAGTCAGCAATTATTTTTACTTATTGAATGTAATTATTCTGAAAACAGGCAAGATGTGATTAGATTTCTTCATTCTTATGTTTTATATCACATTGTTTTATCTAGATTGAATCATCATAATTTGATAAATACATGCTTCTACTTAAAAAAACAA
>NZ_MIIZ01000721.1:0-49014 GCF_001743005.1 Shigella sp. FC1967
AAGTCTATTGATGATACTGAACAATTTATTTTACTATTTTTTGTTAACTTCAAGGCACAAAATGTTATTCAATAACTTTTAAGGAAAGTTATTATCATCAATATTAAAAATCATTAAGGTATGGGCAAAAAAAGTGTTTAATTATTTATTAAAGTGTCTTGCTTTATTTTTATGTGCAGCAGTGTTAATCGCTATCACTACGGGATTTATCTTTCTTGATATTTTGGTGTTTGATAATGGTATTTCTGAAACATCGGTAACTGAATTAGGTCAAGAGATTATTGTCGCGATTATCTGCTTATTCTTTTTTGTTAAAGCGTGCCAAGAAAGTGAACAACGGGGGGGCGTTCACGCTTATTATGGGCTTTTTCTTGTGTATTTTAATTCGTGAGTTAGACGGTGTATTTGATCAGATTGCACATGGTTCTTGGGTTTGGTTTGCGCTAACGGTGGCGTTTATTTGTATTGCAGTTGCAATTAGAGAAGGTAAGAGAACGTTAAAAGGTTTAATTCACTTTATTACTCATCCGAGCCATGGAATGTTAGTCGCGGGTCTATTATGTATTTTACTGTTTTCTCGTTTATTGGGATGGGAATACTTTGGCATAAATTATTAGGCGAAGATTATAACCGTGCTGTTAAAAATATGGTGGAAGAGGGCAGTGAATTATTTGGTTATACGCTCTGTTTAGCGAGTGTTATTTGGTATGGTTTTTCTGCTAAAGATCATGTTATTCCTACTGCGATTGAAAATAAAATATCAATCATAAAAAGCAGTAAAATAATCAATAAAAGCGCTAGTAAATATAATTTTATCAGCGCTTTTTTCTTCAATTTAAAATTGAACGTTAATAAAGGTATTTCTATTGTTGATCTTGTGTAATAACAGCATGAGGACCAAAACATTCATAATGAAGTTTTTCACTATGAATACCTAATTCAATAAGTTGCTTAGCAATAGATTGCATAAAAGGCAATGGACCACAAAAATAGAAATGCATATCAGGAATAACTAACCAATCTTCCACTTGGTTTAATGTCATTAAGCCTTCGAATTGATAATCTGTATTTTGCACGTCTTCAGAACGTGGTGTGCGATACCATATTGCTTGTTGATAGTGCGAAAGTTGATTGCCGATTTGATTAACTTCATCTTTAAACGCATGAACACCACCATGTTCAGCCGCATGTAACCAATTAATATTAGCTTGATGAGCTGAAAGTGTGTGTAACATAGATAGCATTGGCGTTAAACCCACTCCAGCTGAAATTAAGGTGACTGGTGTGGTTGGTGATACATCTAAATAAAAATCTCCCCCTGGTGCTGCGACTTGTAAAGTATCACCTTCTTGAACATGGTTATGAAGAAAATTGGATAAAATGCCTTGATCTTCGCGTTTTACTGCGATGCGATAGGTTTTATTATTTGAAGATTGAGTTAATGAATATTGACGTATTTCTTGGTTTTCAAGATGTTCATTACGGATATAAAGACTTAAATATTGCCCTGCTTGATAAGCAGTCACAGGAAGTCCATCTTCGGGCTCTAATTCAAAACTGGTAATAACATCACTTTGTTTTACTTTATGTTTAACTTTAAAGTTTCGTAGTCCTCTCCAACCTCCGTTTGCTTGTTCTTTTTGTTGATAAATTTGCTCTTCGCGTTTGATAAAGACATCAGCCAATACTTGATAAGCCGCACCCCAAGCGTCGAGTACTTCTTGTCCAGGACTAAACATCTCATCAATTGTGGCTAATAAATTTTCACCAACGATGGGATAGTGTTCAGGAAGAATATTTAAACTGGCGTGTTTTTGTGCGATTTTTTCAACAGCAGGCAAAATGGTGGCTAAGTTTTCAATGTTCATTGCATAAGCACATATCGCATTAAATAAGGCTTCACGTTGCGCACCACTGCTTTGATGACTCATCGTGAAAATGTCTTTTAACTCTGGATGGCGAGAAAACATTCGCTCATAAAAATGGGCAGTTAATGCAGGACCTGTTCTAGCAATGAGGGGAATTGTTGATTTAATTGTCGTGATAGTTTGTGCATCTAACATAATTGCTCCTGAAAAATTTTCAGTTTATTGTGAATTTTTATAAATTGCATTTTATATGCAACTTATCTCTTTTTTGATTATTTTGTAAATCTCTGTTTTTTATTTTTTTAACAAAAAATCTCAATTCTTAGAGAATGATGTGGGGGTTTGCAAAATAAGACGAGATGTGCCTCAAAAAGAGGAATAAGCGCAGGATAAAATGAGGTTGTTAAAAAGTAATAATGTACTGTTATAATTGGATGGCAAACGATTGCGTATTTTTTCATTAAGGGGTATCTCAATGAAGAAAAAAGAGTTTACACTGTATGGCATTCTTTCTCCCAAATGGGAGTTTGTCTTTAGTGAAGTTAGCTGAGTCAGGAGATGTGAATGTTAAAACGTGAAATGAATATTGCTGATTACGATCCAGAATTATGGAATGCAATGGAAGGTGAAGTGACTCGTCAAGAAGAGCACATCGAACTTATTGCTTCTGAAAATTATACCAGCCCTCGTGTTATGCAGGCGCAGGGATCTCAGCTGACAAATAAATATGCTGAAGGCTATCCGGGTAAACGTTACTACGGTGGTTGTGAGTATGTGGATGTTGTAGAGCAACTGGCTATCGATCGTGCAAAAGCATTATTTGGTGCAGATTATGCTAACGTACAGCCTCACTCAGGCTCTCAAGCGAATGCCGCTGTCTATATGGCATTATTAAAACCAGGTGATACTGTTTTAGGTATGAACCTAGCGCAAGGCGGCCACTTAACTCATGGTTCACCCGTTAACTTCTCGGGTAAACTGTATAATATCGTACCTTATGGTATTGATGAATCAGGTAAAATCGATTACGAAGATATCGCTGTTCAAGCTAAAAAACATCAACCAAAAATGATCATTGGTGGGTTCTCTGCTTATTCTGGTCTGGTTGATTGGGCTAAAATGCGTGAAATTGCAGACAGCATTGGTGCATTCTTATTTGTTGATATGGCACACGTAGCAGGTATGGTTGCTGCGGGTGTTTATCCTAACCCTGTTCCTCATGCGCATGTTGTTACAACAACAACCCACAAAACTTTAGCAGGTCCACGTGGTGGTCTTATTCTTGCTAAAGGTGGTGATGAAGAGTTTTATAAAAAACTGAACTCTGCTGTATTCCCAGGCTCTCAAGGTGGCCCTTTAATGCATGTTATTGCAGGTAAAGCGGTTGCATTAAAAGAAGCGATGGAACCAGAATTTAAAGTTTATCAGCAACAAGTTGCTAAAAACTCGAAAGCAATGGTAGAAGTTTTCTTAGATCGCGGTTATAAAGTAGTATCTGGCGGAACTGAAAACCACCTGTTTTTATTAGATTTAGTTGATAAAGATATTACAGGTAAAGACGCAGATGCTGCACTGGGTCGTGCAAATATCACTGTTAACAAAAACAGTGTACCAAATGATCCACGTAGCCCATTTGTAACTTCTGGTGTTCGTATTGGTTCTCCAGCAATTACACGTCGTGGTTTTAAAGAAGCGGAAGCTCGTGAATTAGCCGGTTGGATGTGTGATGTCCTTGATAATATCAATGATGAAGCGAACATTGAGAAAGTGAAACAAAAAGTCTTGGATATCTGCGCTAAATTTCCAGTTTACGCATAAGTTTGTAACGATATAATAAAACCCGTTGTACAAGCCCGCTTCGAGAACTTGTTCTTGGCGGGTTTTTTTGCATCTTAAAAATGGGGGATTGGATGGTTATTCCATCAACATTGTGGCTTGCCTTAGATTATTTTACCTATTTCTTTTCATACGGTATCTTTTTGCCTTTTTGGTCCATATGGCTAAAAGGAGAGGGTGTCGATCCTGCAATGATAGGTCTATTATTGGGTGTAGGTTTAACCGCACGTTTTGTTGGTAGCCTAATTTTAACGCCTGCGGTAAAGGATCCATCAAAACTTATCACTGCATTGAGATTATTCGCTTTTCTTTCATTACTTTTTACTGTTGCATTTATGATGGGGAGTCATTGGGCATGGTTATTCTTTGTGATGACCGGGTTTAACGTTTTCTTTTCACCAATGGTGCCTTTAGGGGATTCTCTAGCCGGAACGTGGCAAAAGCAGTTTCCTTTTGATTATGGAAAAATCCGAGTTTGGGGCTCAATCGCTTTTATTATTAGCTCATCATTGTTAGGCATTTTAATTGATGCGTTTGGACATCCCATTATTCTTTATGGATTGATTGCCAGTACATTTGCACTATTCCTGACATCTATGCTACGCCCTAAAGTTATGCCACAGGGTAAAGTGAAAAAAGCAGAACACAATAATGTGTCCTTTATAAAACTCATTTCAGATGGTCCCGTTTGGCGTTTTCTGCTATGTGTCTCTTTATTGCAAGGTGCACACGCAGCTTATTATGGCTTTAGTGCACTTTATTGGGAAAAAGCGGGATATGATACCGCAACAATTGGCTATCTTTGGTCATTAGGTGTGGTTTCAGAAGTGGTTGTTTTTATGCTGAGCCATCGTTTATTCCGCCGTTGGAGTGCAAGAAATCTACTCTTACTTTCTGCTTTTGCTGGACTGTTGCGTTGGGGATTAATGGGAAGTTTTACCGCATTACCTGCGCTTATTATTGTTCAGATATTACATAGTGGTACATTTACAGTGTGCCATTTAGCTGCGATGCGTTTTATTAGTGCACGTCAAGAGCACGAAATTATTCGTCTACAAGCAGTGTATTCAGCATTAGCGATGGGCGGCAGTATTGCGATCATGACCATTGTCTCTGGTTGGTTGTATGAAAAACTACCTAATCAAGAATCATTGATCTTCTGGTTAATGGCCGCATTAACGATCCCTGCTATGTTTATCAGACCCAAAGTACAGCCTCAAAATACCTAATTTTTTATTTCATAAAAATTAAGATCTGTAATATCCCTTGATATTGCAGATCTTTTTTTTTCTCCTTTAAAAGCGCATTTTTTGATCAAGTGAATCATTGATTATCATAAATATTAGGGGTAAATTTAATTCATTCAAATGAATGAATGTTAAAAGGTACTATTATGAATAATAAATTGGAGATCCCAGCGAGTTTTTCTTTACAAGAAAGAGACAGACGCTGGCAGTTAGCTCGAGATATTATGAAAGATAATCAGCTAGATACATTGATTGTCTATGGTGATAGAGAATCTGCCGCACCCGCACCATTTTGTATTGATCACTATTTTACAAATGATCGACTCGGGGCGGTCGTTATTTTTCATGAAGATAAAAAACCACTTATCGTTACTTTTGCACCAATGATGATCGCTGATCATATGCAAGCAAAACTACGCGGTGATTTGCAGTGGATTGATGAAGATAATCTTGTTGTAGGAAAAACAGGGCGTAATATTGCCCGATTGTTGAAAGAAATGGGAGTGCAACAAAATGCACATATTGGTGTGATTGGTTTAGAGCCTTATCCTCCATTCTACTTTGATGGTGCAATGCCATTTAATACTCTAAACGGTATTAAAGATGCATTTCCTTATGCTAAATTTAGTTGTGTTTATCGTGATTTCTTTAAACGCGCATCGATCAAAAGTGAAGAAGAACTGGCTCACATAAGATATGCGGCAACCATTGGTGAAGCAATGAGTGAAGCTATGCGCGTGACAACCAGACCAGGAGCGACAGAAGCCGATCTTGCTGCTGCTATTACTGCGACGTGTTTATCCAGAGGTGGGTTTACGGCTGAAATTCTCATGGGTTCAGGTTCTGAATACATCGGTTGGGGGCCTCCAGCTTGGCAATATCGTTCACAAGCCCCTCGTGAAATTCAAATGGGGGATATTGTGTTATCAGAAATCTTCGCTTTATATGGCATGTATGAAACACAACACCAAGCTGCCGTTGCCGTGGGTAAAATTCATGAGAATTTAGAAAAAGCCGCTTTGGTTGCTCGTGAATGTTATCAAATAGGTGTTGAACATTTAAAGGCGGGTGTTACTTTTGGTGAAGTCGTTGATTTAATGGAAAAACCATTATTAAAATCAGGAGGATGGCATGTACATCCACTTATCCATAGCATTAATCCTTACGGGCCTATTGGCTTTGGTACTGCTCCGGGTATTGAATCATTGCCATTGGCTAGTCGTTATAAACAAATTGAACGATTACCAAATCCGGGACGAGAAATTGTATTACAAGAAGGGATGACATTTGCATTTGAACCTAACTGTGGCTTCGGTCATCATTTATGTAACTTAGGTGGTACGGTTGTCGTTGGTAAAAGTAATGGGATTGAGTTAAATTCAAACTCAACACAATTAATGCGGGCTGATTTATAAGCCTAATAATAAATAGTTAATAAATAATGAAAAACACCAGTAAAACTGTGATAAGTACAGAACAGACTCAAGAAAAGTTAGTACAAGAAGGTATTAAGCTTTTTGCATTACACGGAATAAGTGGGTTGAGAACGAGACAACTTGCGCAGGATGCTGGTGTTAATCAATCAGCAATTCCTTATCATTTTGGTGGGAAACTGGGGGTTTATACCGCAGTAATTCAATATATTGCGACAGAATTAGCGTCAGAAATTCATTTTGACCAATTTGATAATAAGCTTCAGTCTCTATTAAAAGAAAATAAGTTAGATCGGGGATCACTTGCCTCACTGATTTCATTATTAGTCTCAAGATTAACACAAGCTTTATTAGCACCAGAGCGTCATTATTACAGTCAGTTGATTTTACGTGAGCAATTGGAGCCTACTGAAAATTATGAGTTAATTTACCGTAATTTTATTGAGCCTTTTCATTTACGGCTATCCCATCTGATTAAATTAATCGATAAAAATAGTAAGGCATTAACTACAACTATCCGTGCTCATGCGATCATTGGGCAAATACTTGGGTTTGTGATCGCGAAAAAAGCATTTTTATTTCGTATTGATAAACAAGAAATAACACCACAATTATTAGAGAATATCACACACGAAATTAGCCAATTATCAGTGAGCGCACTATTCGCGATAGATGAGTAAGTAAAATAAAAAAGACCATAATATGATGGTCTTTTTCTTTTATATTTTAATTCGTATCAATAAAATTAACGTTTTAATGCATCTGTTAATTCGCTACGAATCTCAGCTAATAATGCTCTGACAACACGAGGGTTACCAGCAACAATATTACCTGTTTGTAGGTAACCGTGGTTACCTGTAAAGTCAGAAACGATAGCACCTGCTTCACGAGCGATTAATTCGCCACCTAAGAAATCCCAAGGTTTTAAGCCAATCTCAAAGAAACCATCAACACGACCTGCAGCAACATAAGCTAAATCTAATGCTGCTGAACCTGTGCGACGGAAATCAGCACAAGGTACAAACAGTTTACCTAACATGTTCATGTAAGCGGCTGAATGTTGTTTACTTTTAAATGGAAAACCGGTCGCAAGAACAGCACCATCTAAATCGCGAGCGTTAGAGCCACGTAGACGATAACCATTTAATTGTGCGCCTTGGCCACGAACGGCTGAGAATAATTCGTTACGCATAGGATCGTAAACAACAGCAACTTCAGTACGACCTTTAATGCGTACAGCAATAGAAACAGAGAAGTGTGGAAGACGTTTAATGAAGTTAGTGGTGCCATCAAGTGGATCAATAACCCATTGTATATCGTGATCTTCACCGAGTAACTCGCCACTTTCTTCCGTAATAATGGTGTGTTTTGGATAAGATTTACGGATGATTTCAATGATTATTTTTTCTGCGTCACGGTCAACGTTAGTGACAAAATCATTGGTACCTTTCTGATTAGTCTCTACAGATTCAGGATTTTCGTAATTTTTGGCGATTAAATTACCAGCCTTACGTGCGGCACGTATGGCAATATTCAGCATCGGATGCATGGTTATCTTCCACAAGATGTTAAAGAACGAGGATAAAAAACGTGCCAGAGTATAACAGGCATTCGTGTTTCTGGCTACAATTGTGATAAAATAGATAGATCACAAAGCAATTAACAAGAAATCAATGTTAGAAAATATTCGCATCATCCTTGTAGAAACCTCGCATACAGGCAATATGGGCTCTGCAGCTCGAGCTATGAAAACCATGGGATTAACCAATCTTTATTTTGTTAACCCAAAAGAAAAACCCGATTCACATTCTATTGCGCTATCAGCAGGTGCAAGTGATGTTATTGGCAATGCTCATATTGTTAATAGTATCGATGAAGCGATTGAAGGCTGTGGTTTAGTCATAGGAACAAGTGCCCGTAGTCGTACACTTTCTTGGCCAATGCTGGCGCCTCGTGAATGTGGTGAGCGTTGTGTTATGGAAGCTAAAAATAAGCCTGTTGCTGTTATTTTTGGTCGTGAACGCACAGGTTTAACTAATGAAGAATTACAAAAATGTGATTTTCATTTGTATGTTCCGACTAATCCAGAATATGGCTCTTTAAATTTAGCGATGGCAGTTCAGCTTGTTAGTTATGAAATTCGTATGGCAGCACTTGCCCAAGAAGAAAAACAAGAGGAAAATAACCCATCAGAGATTGATTATCCACCAGCAGATGATATAGAACGTTTTTATGTTCATTTAGAACAGGTGCTTAATGAATCTGGCTTTATTCGCCCTAAACATCCGGGGCAAGTAATGAGCCGTTTACGCCGTCTATTTACGCGTGCGCGACCAGAAACACAAGAGCTTCATATCTTACGTGGTATCCTGACGTCAGTTGAGAAATGGGCTAAGAAATAGAGGGCAAAGTTGATTAACTTTAGTCAACTTTCGGCTGAGTATAATACTTGACTAAAACACTCGGATAAATAGTTGACTAAATTACTCGGGAATGACACAATTTGATTATTGTTCACCACGGAGTATTTGTTATGAGACTGACATCAAAAGGGCGTTACGCAGTTACTGCAATGCTTGATGTTGCATTGCATTCACAGCAAGGCCCTGTCCCCCTCGCTGATATTTCAGAGCGTCAAGGGATTTCCCTTTCTTATCTTGAGCAGCTTTTTTCACGTTTGCGCAAAAACGAATTAGTCGCAAGTGTTCGTGGTCCTGGTGGTGGCTATTTATTAGGTCGTGACGCAGGGCAAATTTTTGTTGCTCAAGTTATTTCTGCGGTTGATGAATCTGTCGATGCTACCCGTTGTCAGGGTAACAAAGAAGGTTGTCAAGGTGGCGATCGTTGCCTGACTCATACTTTGTGGCGTGATTTAAGTGATCGTATAACCAGTTTCCTAAGCAGTATCAGCCTTGAAGAGTTAGTAAATAACGAAGAGGTTATGGATGTCGCCGATCGTCAAGACAATGAAAAACGCCATGCTATCAATGGTCGTTTACAAGAAACCATTGTTAATATGCGAGTTTAACGGCGATCTCTAGGTAGACAAAAACAAAATTATTAAAGAAGATCCGTCGTCTTTGGAGTTAGTGAGCAATGAAATTACCCATTTATCTAGATTATTCAGCAACCACTCCTGTTGATCCACGAGTTGCTGAAAAAATGATGCAATGCCTGACTATTGATGGCATTTTTGGTAACCCAGCCTCTCGTTCACACCGTTTTGGTTGGCAAGCAGAAGAAGCTATTGATATTGCACGTAATCAGATTGCTGATTTAATTGGTGCAGATCCCCGTGAAATTGTATTCACATCAGGCGCAACTGAAGCTGATAACCTCGCACTAAAAGGTGTTGCTAACTTTTACCAGAAAAAAGGTAAGCACATCATCACTTCGAAAACTGAACATAAAGCCATTTTAGACACTTGTCGTCAACTTGAGCGTGAAGGCTTTGAAGTCACTTATTTAGCACCAAAACATGATGGTCTGATTGACCTGAAAGAGCTTGAAGAAGCGATGCGTGAAGACACTATTTTAGTTTCTATTATGCATGTAAATAACGAAATTGGTGTTGTTCAAGATATTGCAGCTATCGGTGAATTATGCCGTAGCAAAGGTATTATTTACCATGTAGACGCCACCCAAAGCGTGGGTAAATTACCGATTGATCTTTCTAAGTTAAAAGTTGATTTACTTTCTCTTTCTGCGCATAAAGTTTACGGTCCTATGGGGATTGGTGCACTTTATGTTCGTCGTAAGCCACGCATTCGTTTAGAAGCACAAATGCATGGTGGTGGACATGAGCGTGGTATGCGTTCAGGTACATTAGCCGTTCACCAAATTGTAGGTATGGGTGAAGCTTACCGTATTTTGAAAGAAGAAATGGCTGATGAAACAAAACGTTTAAACGAATTACGTTTACGTTTATGGAATGGCATTAAAGATATCGAAGAAGTTTATATCAACGGTTCTTTAGAACACACCGCGCCAAATATTCTTAATGTGAGTTTCAACTATGTTGAAGGCGAATCATTAATGATGGCACTGAAAGATCTTGCTGTATCCTCAGGTTCTGCCTGTACTTCAGCAAGTTTAGAACCTTCTTATGTACTGCGTGCTTTAGGTTTAACAGATGAACTTGCACACAGTTCTATTCGCTTCTCTCTGGGACGTTTCACCACAGAAGAAGAAATAGATTATGCAATTGAACAAATCCACAGTGCAATTGGTCGCTTACGTGATCTTTCACCACTTTGGGAAATGCATAAACAAGGTGTTGATATCAACAGTATCGAATGGTCTCACCATTAATCAGACGTTTTCAGGAGTTAAATCATGGCTTATAGCGATAAAGTAATTGATCATTATGAAAACCCTCGTAATGTGGGATCATTTGATAATAATGACCCTACTGTGGGGAGTGGTATGGTTGGCGCACCAGCTTGTGGTGACGTTATGAAACTGCAAATCAAAGTTGACGATAATGGCGTAATTGAAGATGCGCGTTTTAAAACTTATGGTTGTGGTTCAGCAATTGCATCGAGTTCACTGGTAACAGAATGGATGAAAGGCAAAACATTAGATGAAGCCGAATCTATTAAAAACACAGCAATTGCAGAAGAATTGGAATTACCACCAGTGAAAATTCACTGTTCAATTCTTGCAGAAGATGCAATAAAAGCAGCGATTGCAGACTATAAAAGCAAACGCCAAGGCAAATAATTGTCTTTTATAATAAAAAAATAAAATATTGGCGGATGCTGAAACTTTTTTTCGGTATCCGCTTTCGTTCTTTATGAGTGAGGTGTGCCATGTCAATTTCCCTTACAGAATCCGCCGCTAATCGTGTTCGCTCTTTCCTATCTAACCGCGGAAAAGGTGAAGGTTTACGGTTAGGCGTAAGAACATCGGGTTGTTCTGGAATGGCTTATGTTCTTGAGTTTGCTGATGTCATCAATGACGAAGATACTGTTTTTGAAGACAAAGGTGTGAAAGTTATCGTTGATGGTAAAAGCATGGTCTATTTAGATGGAACGGAGCTTGATTTCGTCAAAGAAGGATTAAACGAAGGCTTCAAATTTAACAACCCAAATGTATCGAATGAGTGTGGTTGTGGTGAAAGCTTCACTGTGTAATTAGTATTAAAACGCAGTATTAACGTTAATTAATCCAAGAGTAGATGTATGGACTATTTCACACTATTAGGCATGCCTAATCGTTTTGATATTGATAAACAGCAACTTGCTACACGTTATCAAGATTTGCAGCGTCAATATCACCCCGATCGTTTTGCAGGTCAGTCTGAAAAAGAACAGGCTCAAGCAATCTCACTTGCTTCAACCATCAATCAGGCTTACCAAACCTTAAAGAATCCACTCTCAAGAGCTGAATATATGCTCTCATTACAAGGTATCGATATTGCTAATGAGCAACAAACGATGCACGATACTGTTTTTTTAATGGAGCAACTCACATTACGTGAAGAGCTGGATAACATTGAACACAGTGCTGAAGCTGAAAGTTTGTTAGCTGATTTTTCTGAGCGTTTAGAAAAAATGTATCTAGTACGCCATGATGAAATGGTCAAAACGCTAGATAATCAAACTTGGGATATTGCTGCAGATAATGTGAGAAAATTACGTTTTCTCGCAAAATTAAAAGAGCAAGTAGAGCAACTTGAAGAACGCTTGTTTGATGGTTTTTAAGGGAAATAGTTATGTCATTATTACAAATTAGTGAACCAGGTCAAACACCCGCACCGCATCAGCGCCGACGTGCAGCGGGGATTGATTTAGGTACGACACACTCATTAGTTGCCACTGTGCGTAGTGGGCAAGCCGAAGCGCTTTCTGACAGCGAAGGTCGCTATTTATTGCCATCTGTCGTGCAGTATCAAGTTGATAATATCAACGTTGGCTGGAATGCTAAAAAAGAAGCAGAAAAAGATCCTGCTAACACGATAAGCTCAATTAAAAGAATGGTGGGTCGATCACTGAGTGATGTGACAAGCCGTTATCCAAACCTTCCTTATCATTTTCATGAAATGAAAATGGTTTACCGCTGATCAAAACCGCTGCGGGTATTGTTGATCCTATTCAAGTCTCTTCTGATATTTTAAAAACATTGGCTGAGCGTGCAACACAATCATTAGGTGGAGAACTTGATGGTGTTGTTGTTACTGTACCTGCTTATTTTGATGATGCTCAACGCCAAGGTACAAAAGAAGCGGCTCGTCGTGCTGGTTTGCATGTTTTACGTTTATTAAACGAACCAACAGCAGCGGCTATTGCTTATGGTCTTGATTCAGGAAAAGAAGGTATCATCGTTGTTTATGATTTAGGTGGTGGTACTTTTGATATCTCAGTTCTTCGTTTAACTAAAGGGGTTTTTGAAGTTTTAGCGACTGGCGGTGATACTGCGTTAGGTGGCGATGATTTTGATATGATGCTGGCAGATTGGATAAGAGAACGCGCCGGTTTTGGATATCAAAAAGATGCTGTATTACAACGTCAACTACTGGATATTGCATCAGAAACCAAAATTGCATTGAGTGATAATGATGTTGCGGATATCAACATTAATGGATGGAAAGGTGAGATCACGCGTGCTGAGTTCGAATCATTAATTCAATCATTAGTGAAGCGAACACTATTATCTGTTCGTCGCGCATTAAAAGATGCGGATGTTGAAATAGATGAAGTTTTAGAAGTGGTTATGGTTGGCGGTTCAACGCGTGTGCCATTAGTTCGTCAAATGGTGGGTGATTATTTTAAACGTGAACCTTTAACCTCTATCGATCCAGACAAAGTGGTTGCTATTGGCGCTTCAATCCAAGCTGATATTTTGGTGGGTAATAAACCAGATAGTGAAATGCTATTGTTGGATGTTATTCCACTTTCTCTTGGTCTTGAAACAATGGGCGGATTAGTTGAAAAAGTAATCCCTCGCAATACCACTATTCCTGTTGCTAGAGCGCAAGAATTTACGACATTTAAAGATGGTCAAACGGCAATGAGTGTTCACGTTGTTCAAGGTGAACGTGAAATGGTCGGCGATTGTCGCTCTCTTGCTCGTTTTACACTGCGTGGAATTCCACCAATGGCTGCGGGTGGCGCACATATCCGTGTCACATTCCAAGTTGATGCTGATGGCTTACTTAGTGTCAGTGCGATGGAAAAATCAACGGGTGTTGAAGCTTCCGTACAGGTCAAACCTTCTTATGGTCTTAGCGATACTGAAATCGCTAAGATGATCCAATCTTCGATGGAAAATGCCCAAGAAGATTTACAAGCTCGTCGTTTAGCCGAGCAAAAAGTCGAAGCAGCTCGCGTGTTAGAAAGTTTAACTGCAGCATTAGAAGAAGATGCTCATCTGTTAAATGAAGATGAGAAAATGGCTATCGACAAAGTTGTAGATACCTTAATAGAGAGCGTTGAAGGAACAGATCCTGTTGCTATTGAAAACGCGATTAAACTACTGGATAAGCAAACTCAGGATTTTGCAGCGCGTCGTATGGATTCATCTATTCGACAAGCGTTGGCAGGTCATTCTGTGGATGAGATATAACTATGCCTAAAATTGTATTTTTACCCCATAGCACGCTGTGCCCTGAAGGGGCTGTTGTTGACGCGACAGAAGGTGAGTCTATTCTAGATGTTGCATTACGCAATGGCATTGAGATTGAACATGCTTGTGAAATGTCTTGTGCATGTACAACGTGCCATTGTGTCGTGCGTGAAGGTTTTGATTCTCTAGAAGAGAGCTCTGAGCTTGAAGACGATATGTTAGATAAAGCATGGGGTTTAGAGCCAGAAAGTCGCTTAAGTTGCCAAGCAAAAGTGACTGACGAAGATTTAGTTGTTGAGATCCCTAAATATTCGATTAATCACGCAAGAGAGCATTAATTTTAGGAGCCAAGCATGAAATGGAGTGATACGCGTGAAATAGGGGAAGCGTTATTTGACCTTTACCCTGACACTGATCCTAAAACAGTACGCTTTACTGATATGCATCAGTGGATTTGTGATTTAGACGATTTTGATGATGATCCACAAAAATCAAATGAAAAAATTCTTGAGGCTATTTTACTTGTTTGGCTTGATGAATTTGAATAAGTGATAACATCGTAAATTTAAGAGACTGGCTTACCGCCAGTCTTTTTGCATTATGACCTTTCATATTTTACTTTATCAGTGATTTAAAAATAACCATAAAGGGTGACGTCTAGAGATTTTATTGTGCGACCTTCTTCGAGGAATATTATGTAAATACAAAAGATCACGGGATGTTAATGGTGACCTCTTGGTTTTTGCAGTAAATTGATCACGCGAAACGGTAAATATCTGGTAGTCTGAGTAGGTTAACTGCCATCAGTAATAATAAGTGAGACAATAAATGAATAAACAAATTATGCCTATCATGCTGTCAAATGAACCTGCTGCTGCATGTTGGGGAGAAAAAGCACTAATTAGCACTAGCGACACCGGCATGACAATCCACTTAACGGAAGAAAACCGTTTAGGCGCTATTCAGCGTGGTGGACGTAAAGTTGATGGTCAAGGAGTTCGTAATGTTGCACTTGTTGGTGACGGCTGGGATTTAGAACGTAGCTGGGCTTTCTGGTTAGGTTTTAGAGCACCTAAAGGCGCTCGCTCAATCGAATGGCCACAATTAAAGGATGCAGATAAACACGAATTAGAATCACGTATTCGCATCGTTGATTGGGTTAGAGATACTATCAATACACCCGCTGAAGAATTAGGGCCTGAGCAACTTGCACAACGTACGGTTGATCTTTTCTGTGGTCTTGATAAAGAAGATATTAGCTATAAGATCACCAAAGGTACTGATCTGCGCGATCAAAACTATGCTGGTATCTATACCGTAGGACGAGGTTCTTCTCGTGATCCTGTCTACTTATCGTTAGATTTTAATCCAACAAAAGATAGTAATGCTCCTGTATTTGCTTGTTTAGTTGGTAAAGGTATTACTTTTGACTCAGGTGGTTATAGCATCAAACCTTCGTCATCTATGAATTCAATGAAAGCGGATATGGGGGGGGCAGCAACATTAGCAGGCGCTTTAGCATTAGCGATTACTCGTGGTTTAAATAAACGCGTAAAACTACTGCTTTGTATCGCAGATAATATGGTTAGCGGCAATGCCTTCAAATTAGGTGATATCATTCGTTACCGTAATGGCAAGTCAGTTGAAATCATGAATACAGATGCTGAAGGTCGTTTAGTTTTAGCGGATGGTTTAATTGATGCAAGCAATATTGCACCTGAACTGATTATCGATGCAGCAACATTAACGGGTGCTGCTAAAGTTGCAGTAGGTAATGATTATCACTCTGTATTGAGCTTTGATGATAAATTAGCCGCAGAGCTACTAACTAGTGCTGAACAAGAAAATGAATTGTTCTGGCGTCTACCATTAGCGGATTTCCATCGTAGCCAATTACCTTCTAGCTTTGCTGATTTAAATAATATTGCAGCACCTTCCCATACTGCGGGGGCAAGTACTGCGGCTGCATTCTTATCGCACTTTGTCACTGACTACAAAAAAGGTTGGGTACATATCGACTGTTCAGCAACGTACAGAAAATCTTCTGTAGAACAATGGGCGGCAGGTGCTACGGGTTACGGTGTGCGTTCTATCGCGAATCTGTTATTAGCAAAAGCAAAATAATAAACGTTATTTGATTTGGAGTTTGTCATGGGTGTATCTGAACAATTTGAGACACAAGAAATTGTTTCTGTTGAAGGTTCTTCTCTAACGTTAAGCGTTCTTGAGCCACAACCTGAAAAATTAACAACCGCACTTAGCGAGTTTTTTGGTGAACATAAACCGATCCGCCGTGCCTTTATTGTTAATGCTCAGGAACAAGATAATGAAGAGTCATTTTATCTTGTTGGTTTAGAAATAACGGGTGAAGAAGATGTGATTGCACAGATACTCCCACAAGCTGCTGAATCGGCATTTGAATATTTAGAAGAAGGACAATCTCTGGATTTTTGCTTTGTAAATAAAGATGAAAAAGGTGTGGCTCATTTTATGATCCACCACGTATCACCATTTTATCAACGCAAACTTGGGGGATTCTTAAGAAAAGGGATCCCGATAGTGAATTTGGATTATTAGTTCAGCCCTCTAAATTTAGGCGGTATCTCATCAGATATCGCTTTTTTTTATCCTATAATAGAAAATTGACTCAATTAGCAAATCGTTTGCATTTTTATATAACGTTTTGTTTTAGATAGGCTTTATTTTTAAAATAAAAATAAGGCGACTTCGTGTCGTAATTGATTTCGTTTTACGCGATAAAAAATGGCTTATCGAGTTATTTTTTATCTTATTAGAATAGAGAAATACATATATTATCTCTGCCTGCATAAAACATCGCATTATTCAGGGGTTGAATTAAAGGAAATGGATATGAACCAAAACCAATTTAGACAATATACGGAAAAGAGAGGCTATCGTTGGCGCTCTCTGGCGGTTGTATTGGCATCAGCATTGGCTCTTACAGGCTGTGATGATAAAGCGGATGAAAATACATCATCTGCGGATAAGACACAAAATACACAAGTGACAGAGCAAAAAGGGGCTGCTCAGCGCACATCAGATACAGCAACTCAAACAAGCGAAAAATCAGCAGTTACAACAAAAACAAATAACGAAACTGCACTAAAAAGCAAAGAAGTTCGTGATGCGTTGGCAATGCGTTTTGCTGGAAAAGAAGTCACCGTATTAGATGCGTCAGAATTACAGCGTGATGGTGCAAGCACAATGGTTGTGACGTTCTCTGTACCACTTGATCCTGACCAAAATTTTGATGATGTTATTCACCTTGTTGATACCAAAAAAGGGAAATTAGAAGGTGCGTGGGAGTTATCTGACAATTTAATGGAATTGCGTTTCCGTCATTTACCACCATCAACAGAATTAAATTTAACGATTGATGAAAAAATAAAAGGTATTAATGAACGTACATTAACGACACCTTTTAGCCAAAAATTAACAACAGAAGAAATTTTCCCATCTGTTGGTTTCACCAGTAAAGGATCGTTACTGCCACTTGAAGCTGCTGAAGGCTTACCGATTACTGCATTAAACGTGGAACAAGTTGATGTAAATTTTTTCCGTGTTAAAGATGAGCAATTAGCTCAATTCCTAACACAATGGGAAAGCCGTTCCAATATTAACTATTGGGAATCAGATGAATTTTTATCTCAGGCTGATCTGGTTTATACCGGTCGCTTTGAATTAAATACAGAAACGAATACCCGTGAAAACGTATTGTTACCGCTGAAATCAATAGATGCCCTGAAAAAAGAGGGGGCTTACATTGCGGTTATGCAACAAGCAGGTAAATACTCTTATACAGTACCTGCAACGGTATTTACATTTAGTGATATCGGACTGTCAATGCACAGCTATCTTGATACATTAGATATCTTTACCCAATCACTTAAAAATGGTTCTGCATTAGATAAAGTAGAAATTCGCCTATTAGATGAAAAAGGTGGCCTAATATCTAAAGCTCAAACAGATAGTCAAGGGCATGCCACTCTTGATAAAAGTGATAAAGCACGTTTATTAATGGCTATTCGTGATGGACAAACCAGTATGATTGACTTGCGTAAACCTGCGCTTGATCTTTCTGAATTTGATATTGGTGGTCCACAAGGTTATAGCAAACAATTTTTTTGTTTTCGGCCCTCGTGATCTTTATCGTCCTGGTGAAACATTAATCGTTAATGCATTGCTACGTGACGGTGATGGTAATCCCATTAAAGAACAACCTGTTAAAGTCGATCTACTGAAAACAGACGGGCAAGTTTCTCGTAGTTTTGTTTGGCAACCTGAAAAGGGTCTTTACCAATTAAAATTAGTTATTCCTGAAGATGAAAATACGGGTACGCGTACCTTACGTTTTGATGTAGGGGATGGTACTCCTCGTTTCTATGAGTTTCAGGTCGAAGATTTTATGCCAGAACGTATGGCATTAGACATTACGGGTAAGAAAGGAATTATATTAAGCGGTAATGACGCTTATTTTGATATTAAAGGTCGCTATCTTTATGGTGCTCCTGCTGCCGATAATCGCTTACAAGGGCAAATCTTCTTAAAAGCCTCTCGTGAAGCGGTCAGTAAATTACCCGGCTATGAATTTGGTGCTGTAAAAGATGAAAACTTCAGCCGTCTATTGGATGAGTTTGAACTTAATTTAGACGCTGATGGAGAGGGGGGAGTAAATGTTGATAGTGAACGCTATGAAGAGCTGAAATCACCGATCAACATTATTCTACAAGCAAGTTTACTTGAAGCAGGCGGACGTCCAGTAACGCGTCGCTATCAACAAGCTGTTTGGCCTGCGACTCATCTTGCGGGGATCCGTCCTGTCTTCCCTAAAAAAGAAGTCTACGATTACCGTGCAGACAAATATAAGTCAGGTTATAGCGTTGATGAAAACTCAATGGCTGAATTTGAAATTGTCTATACAGACCAAGACGGTAAAAAACTACCTGCTAATGATCTTAAAGTGAAGTTTATCTATGAACGTCATGATTATTACTGGCGTTGGTCTAGCTCGAATGGCTGGGAATCTGGCTATAACGAAAAAGATCTGCAAATGGATGAGCAAACAATCAATATTGCGAAAGATGGTACCGCAAAAGTGGCATTCCCTGTTGAGTGGGGCTCTTATCGTATTGAAGTTGTCGATCCTAAAACAGAATTAGTCAGTAGCCTACGTTTCTGGGCGGGTTATTCTTGGATGGATAACACGGGGGGATCCGGCGCGGTACGACCCGATCAAGTTAAATTGAAACTGGATAAAGAAGGATATTTACCAGGTGAAAAAGTTAAGTTAAATATTGTTGCGCCTCATCCAGGTAAAGGTTATGTATTACTGGAGTCAAGTAATGGGCCTTTATGGTGGCAGGAAATTGATGTGCCAGAAAAAGGGCTTGATGTTGAAGTGCCTATTAATAAAGAGTGGGCAAGACACGATCTCTATCTGACTTCTGTTGTGGTAAGGCCAGGAGATACTTCAAAACAAGCAACAGTAAAACGCGCTGTGGGTATTTTGCATTTACCATTACAGGATAAAAACCGTCGTATTGATATTTCACTTGACGCTCCTGAAAAAATTCGCCCTAACCAAGATTTAAAAATCCGCATTAAAGCGAATCCTGTTGCAGGTCAGCCATTACCTGAAAATATTAATGTGTTGATTTCTGCGGTTGATACTGGGGTATTGAATATCACAGAGTATAAAACCCCTGATCCTTACGATGCCTTCTTTGGTCGTAAACGTTACAGTGTCGACCAATATGATGTTTATGGACAATTAATTGAAGGGCAAGGGCGTTTAGCTAACTTACGCTTTGGTGGTGATGGTGGTGAGGCCGCTGCATTATCTCGTGGAGGGAAAAAACCATTAACTGATGTGCAAATCATCGCTCAACAAACGGCTCCCGTAGAATTAAATGCGCAAGGTGAAGGTGAAGTTTCTTTACCTATTCCTGAGTTTAATGGTGAAGTCCGTTTAATGGCTCAAGCTTGGACTGCGGATAAATTTGGTAGTCAAGAAGGTAAGGTTGTTATTGCTGCACCTTTAGTCACCCAGCTTTCATTACCTCGCTTTATGGCTGGTGGTGATAATGCACTTTTATCGTTGGATTTAACCAATCTGACAGATGATGCGCAATCTATCACCTTGAATTATACCGCTTCAGGTTTAGTTGGATTAAATGGCGCTGAAAGTAAAACTGTCTCGCTAGCGAAAGGTGAACGCACTCAAATTCAAATTCCAGTAAAAGCCAAACATGGTTTTGGTCAAGGTGAATTTTCACTGTCTATTTATGGTATAAAAGTACCCGGTGAAGAGATTAAACCTTACCACAACACATGGAATATAGGTGTTCGTCCTGCATTCCCGGCGGAAACACTTCATTATGCAAGTACATTGCAAGATGGTGACACTTGGCGCTTGCCATCAGAAAGTTTAAGCCGCTTTAATAACTCAACGCTTGAAGGTGAATTATTACTGACAAGCCGTCCTCCGTTACAAGTGGCGCGTTATGTTAGAGAGCTATTTGCTTACCCTTATGGTTGCTTAGAACAAACAGTTAGTGGTCTTTATCCTTCACTGTATTCAACAGAAAAAGAGCTGAAACAGTTGGGAATTAAAACGCAAACTGACGCTGATAGAAAAGCGGCTATTGATAAAGGTATTGCTCATCTGCTAACGATGCAAAAATCAGAAGGTGGATTTTCTTTATGGGATCAAGGGGGGCGTGAAGAATATTGGTTAACCGCTTATGCGACTGACTTCTTATTCCGTGCTTCACAACAAGGTTATTCAGTTCCCGCAGATTCATTAAAACGTGCGAATGATCGTTTATTACGTTATTTACAAGATAAAAATTTAGTTAACTATGAATATGCAGTTAATCAAGATGCGGCACGTTTCTCAGCAAGGGCTTATGCTGCATTAGTCCTAGCGAATCAGCAAAAAGCACCTTTAGGTGAATTACGTCGCCTCTATCTTGAGCGTAATCAAGCAGGAAGTGGATTAGCGTTAGTCCAGTTAGGTATCGCGTTAAAACTGATGGGTGATAGTAGTCGTGCTGAAAGCTTGATTGCTGAAGGGGTGACAACAACACGAAAATATAATTATGGATTAGGTGACTATGGTAGCACCATTCGTGACCAAGCATTAATTATTGCATTGTTAAGTGAAAATAACCTTGAAACACAATCTCGTGATGCAAGCGTGATGACACTATCTGATAACTTAACGAGCCGTGAATGGTTCTCAACCCAAGAAAGTAACTCGTTATACCTTGCTGGGCGCTTCTTTATTAATATGGCAGAACAGCCTTGGGAAGTTGCTGTTAATCGTCAAGTCCCTGCAATCAGTAGCGATCGTGCAGTCAATGAGACATTAACAGCCGCACAATTACAAGAAGGGTTAGAGCTAAATAATCGTGGTGGTGCGGCGATTTATTCTCGTATGAATATCGTGGGCTATCCGAAAGTTGCTCCAGCTCCTTATAGTAATGTACTAAATGTTCATCGTAGCTATTATGATTTGAAAGGAAATCGCGTCCATCCTAATCGCTTACAAAGTGGTGAAATGCTGGTGGTTAAACTGGAAGTTTCTGCGGATAGAGACGTACCTGATGCATTAGTTGTTGATTTATTACCCGCGGGTCTTGAAATCGAAAATCAAAACTTAGCATCAAGTAGTGCAAGCTTAAGTGATAGTGCGGCAGACTTGCAGGAATTTATCGACGATATGGGACAAGCAAATATCAAACATCTCGAATATCGTGATGATCGCTTTGTTGCCGCTATCTCTGTTGATAAATATCGTCCAACGACATTGCTCTACTTAGCAAGAGCGGTCACACCGGGTAGTTATCAAGTGCCACCACCACAAGTTGAATCTATGTATGTGCCTTATTGGCGTGCAATAGGTTCAACAGAAACCAAGATTGATGTTGTTCCTTAAATCTTGTAGCCCTTTCTTCGGAAAGGGCTTTTTCCTTTGAGTGATTGAATGAAACTAGGATATAAACGGCTTATTGCTGTTATCATTATTTTTTTGTTAGCAACGCCTATTTTAATCTGGGCTGCAGATAAAATTTGGCCACTCCCTGATCCTGAACCTCAAATCGCGACTATTGTTACAGCGCAAGATGGCACACCTCTTTGGCGCTTTGCCGATAAAGAAGGGGTGTGGCGTTATCATGTCAAACTTGCAGATGTTTCTCCTGAATATTTACAGGCTTTAATTACTTATGAAGATCGCTGGTTTTATCAACATCCTGGTGTTAATCCGATGGCGATATTACGTGCGGCTTGGCAAGATCTAAGTTCAGGGAGGATCGTCTCAGGCGGAAGCACGTTATCAATGCAAGTAGCTCGTCTTATTGACCCTCATTCTCGAACTTTAGGGGGCAAAATCAAACAGCTTTGGCGCACCTTGCAGTTAGAGTGGTATTACTCAAAAGATGAAATCTTAGAGATTTACCTCAATAGAGCACCCTTTGGCGGTACGTTAGAAGGTATTGGTGCAGCAAGTTGGGCTTATTTAGGCAAATCACCTGCTGATTTATCTGCTGGTGAGGCGACATTAATGGCAGTATTACCACAAGCGCCAAGCCGTTTACGCCCAGATAGATACCCTGAACGAGCTCAAGCAGCCAGAGATAAAGTATTAGATAGGCTGGCAGAGTATCTAATATGGCCACAAGAAAAAGTTGATGAAATCAAAGAAGAGCAGATTTTATTAGCACCAAGGCAAACACCGCAATTAGCACCATTGCTGGCTCGTCGTATGTATAACGAAAAGCGAGAACCTGTTATTACAACAACGATTGATATTAATATTCAACGACAACTCGAAGATATTGCGAATCAATGGAAGTATCAATTAGCGGATAAAACATCCTTAGCCATCCTAGTTGTTGATCATACAGATATGAGTGTGAAGGGGTATGTCGGTTCTGCCGATTTTAATGACAATTCGCGCTTTGGTCATGTCGATATGATCAGTGCATGGCGCTCGCCAGGATCAACATTAAAGCCATTTATTTATGCACTTGCATTAGATGAAGGGCTTATTCATGCAGAATCACTGTTACAAGATGTTCCTCGTCGTTTTGATAATTATCGTCCTGGTAATTTTGATTCTGATTTTAATGGTGCGGTCAGTGCCAGTGAAGCATTAAGCCGATCTTTAAATTTGCCAGCGGTACAACTTATTGAAGTGTATGGTGCAAAGAAATTTGCAGCAAAATTACGTCATAACCATCTTGAAATGCGCTTTCCTTATGGCTCAGAGCCAAATTTAGCGTTGATCTTAGGTGGAACAGCAACACGAATGGATGAGCTTGTTTCCGCCTTTAGTGCATTAGCAAGGCAAGGTAAAACAGCACCGTTACGTTTTAAGCCGGAACAAATAATAGAAAACCGAGTGTTGATGTCACAAGGATCCGCATGGATTATTAGACGCATATTAGCCGGAGAAGCCAGACCTCGCCCAGATAGTGCTATTTCACCCGTTGTTCCTTTGGCTTGGAAAACAGGGACAAGTTATGGTTATCGGGATGCGTGGTCTATTGGTGTGAATGCTCGCTATACTATTGGTGTTTGGGTGGGCAGACCTGATGGAACACCTGTTGCAGGGCAATTTGGCTTTGCGACTGCGGTCCCTATTATGAATCAGGTTAATAACTTATTAACAGGCTATTTCTATCAAAATAAACAAAGACCACCGACAGATTTACGTCCTAATAGTGTAACAGCTGCAACAATTTGTTGGCCGACAGGTAAAGCATTACCTAAAGAAGATAGTAATTGTAGAGTCAGTCGCCGAAGCTGGATTTTAGATAACACCATTCCGCCAACTTTATTAAATGACAATCAAGAAGGTATTTTGGGGATCAACGAAAAAATTTGGTTAGATAATCAAGGTAAGCGTACTGGACCTAATTGCCCTAATGCAGAGTTAAAAGATATTGCTTTATGGCCGATAGCATTAGAAGCATGGTTGCCTGAAAAAGAGCGCAGATCAAAACGACTGCCGCCGATTTCTGAAACTTGCCCGCCCATTAAAGAAGATATCATTCCTTTGTTTATCTCGGGCATCCGTACGGACGATTTATTAAGGCCATTACCTGGTGAAACCAATCTCGAAATAACCGTTTCCACGCAAGGTGGAAGTGGGATGCAATGGTGGTTTTTAAATGGTGAGCAAATAGGTAAAACAGAAAACGGAGAAACATTCTCTTATTTATTAGAAAAACGAGGTAAATATCAACTTTCAGTACTTGATTTAAGCGGTCAAACGGATATGGTTAATTTTATATTTCGTTAAACTAACGCGATGAAATAAACGAGAACTGAGTAAAATAGGTTCTTTTTAATAAAGATAAAGAGGCGATTTATTGAGCCTTATCTCGGTTCTTTTTTGTTCCTGTTTTCAAAGTTTGAACATGGAAAACGTCAAAAATGTGATTAGATCGATAAATTTATAACTTTTTTGCCACAGTTTTTTAAAAAAAAAGGATATTCAATCTGTGCAATTCATTTTTATCCTCCTATAATCGAGCCCTATTTTTGCAGGGAATGCGGTTTTTGATTCGTTTTTCCATGATCTGCGATAAAAGAGATAACAAAAGTTATTGTTAATAAAATAATTTAGAGGTAAGACATGGCTATTCAGCGCACATTTTCTATTATTAAACCAAACGCAGTGAAAAAAAAATGTTATCGGTGCTATCTATCATCGTTTTGAAAGTGCAGGCTTTAGCATCATTGGTGCTAAAATGTTGCATTTAACGCGCGAACAAGCTGAAGGCTTTTATGAGGAACACAAAGGTCGTCCTTTCTTTGATGGTCTAGTTGAATTTATGACTTCTGGCCCAATTATGGTTCAAGTGTTAGAAGGTGAAAATGCGATTCAACGTCACCGTGATCTGATGGGGGCAACTAATCCAGACAACGCATTAGCGGGTACATTACGTGCGGACTACGCTGATAGCTTTACTGAAAATGCGGTACACGGTTCAGATTCAGAAGCTTCTGCTGCCCGTGAAATCGCATACTTCTTCACTGAAAACGAAATTTGCGCGCGCTAATTTATTAGCATCTCTACGCGAAAAACAGTACAATGCGACGCCCTGTTTGATAATTAACAGGGCGTTTTTTTATTATTATTTTATTATACAAATATATAAGTATCCCATTAGCATCAATGCTAATGCAGGCCGCATAGTGTAACAACGAGGCAATGTCATGACCCAATCTACCACTCCAGCGCCAAGCGCTTCTGTCGCTGTTTCTAAAGAAAATACTGTGAATCCAAAAACTAAAATTAATCTGTTAGATTTAAATCGTAAACAGATGCGTGAGCTTTTTGTCTCGATGGGCGAAAAACCTTTCCGTGCTGACCAAATTATGAAGTGGATATACCACTACTGTTATGACGATTTTGATCAAATGACAGATATCAATAAGGTGTTACGCAATAAATTAAAAGAAATTGCTGAAATTAAAGCACCTGAAGTTTCTGAAGAACAACGTTCAACTGATGGCACGATTAAATGGGCAATTAAAGTTGGCGATCAACAAGTAGAAACTGTGTATATCCCAGAAGATGACCGCGCAACATTATGTGTTTCTTCACAAGTTGGTTGTGCTTTAGAGTGCAAGTTCTGTTCAACTGCACAGCAAGGTTTTAACCGCAACTTGAAAGTATCGGAAATTATTGGTCAAGTTTGGCGTGCCGCTAAAATTATTGGCTCACTAAAAGAGACCGGTCGTCGTCCTATTACTAACGTCGTTATGATGGGAATGGGAGAGCCATTACTGAATTTAAATAATGTTATTCCAGCACTTGAAATCATGATGGATGATTTTGGTTTTGGTCTCTCTAAACGTCGAGTCACGGTTTCTACATCCGGTGTTGTACCTGCATTAGATAAATTAGGTGACGCTGTTGATGTGGCTTTAGCAATTTCATTACATGCACCAACGAATGAAATTCGTGATGAAATCGTTCCAATTAACAAGAAATATAATATTGAAATGTTTCTTGAAGGTGTTCGCCGTTACATTGCTAAATCAAACGCAAATCAAGGTCGAGTGACTATTGAATATGTCATGCTGGATCATATTAATGACAGCACAGATCAAGCTCATCAATTAGCCGAGCTTTTAAAAGACACGCCGTGTAAAATTAACTTAATTCCATGGAATCCGTTCCCAGGCGCACCATATGGACGTAGTTCTAATAGTCGTATTGACCGTTTCTCTAAAGTATTAATGGAATATGGCTTTACGACAATTGTACGTAAAACGCGTGGTGATGATATTGATGCGGCCTGTGGACAATTAGCAGGTGATGTTATTGACCGTACAAAACGTACACTGAAAAAACGCCAACAGGGTGAACTAATTTCAGTAAAAGCAGTCTGATACAGTTGGATATCTCTTTCTTTGTGATGCGTATTACATAATTACAATGTAGAGAGAGCAAGGATGACTCTATTTGAGGAATAAAACGATGATAAGGATATCATCAGTAGTTATAACTATTGGCTTGATGTTGTTGACACTCGGTTGTCAATCATCAGCCAATCAACAACGTGTTGCAGTGTCTGCACGTTTACAATTAGGTGAGGCTTATCTCGCTGAAAGACAATATCAAATAGCGCAATACCATTTTCAAAAAGTGTTATCAGTGATGCCAAATCACCCTGATGCAAATTTAGGAATGGCGTTAACATCGCAGTTATTGGGAAATTCTATTCAAGCGTTAGATTATTACAAATTAGCGATGAACTCGAAGCCAGTAAATGTTAATGTATTAAGGCTTTATGGTAATTTCCTTTGTGAACAAAAACTATTAAACAATAATAGTGTGTTAATTGAGGATATACCGCCAGATTATTTGGTCTGTCAGCAAAGTGATAATAAAATATCAAAAAATTCGCGGTGATACGTTAAAGTACTTTGTGCTTTTGCGAGTTCATCAATGTTAAACATCCAATAGCCACAGTGCCTAGATTGCTAATGAATACTGAAAACAAAACCGAAGAAGTGAAATTAACAGCAGGTCAACTTTTACGCCAGGCACGAGAAAAGGTGGGGCTAACACAACAAACTGTTGCTGATCGACTTTGTTTGAAGTTATCGACAGTTCGCGAAATTGAAACAGACTCAGTTTCTTCTGATATTGCACCAACATTTTTACGCGGATATATGCGTTCTTACGCTAAATTAGTCGGCGTTCCTGAAAAAGAGATCCTTGGTTTTATCGACCAGCAAGCGCCTGTGAAACAAATTAGAATGACATCCACACAAAATTACTCATTGGGCAAACGTCATAAAAAACGTGAAGGTTGGCTGATGAAAATCACATGGGTAATTTTGATTGTGATGGTTGCACTGGTAGGCGTTTGGTGGTGGCAAGGTCATCAGGCTGATCAACAAGAATTGGTCTCTATGGCATCTCAAGACATAGGGCAAAATAGTACACAAGAGAACACCAACACGATAGATTCTCCTTTAGCAACCTTAGATAATACGCCAACATCTGAAGGTGATAATTTACAAGCACCTGTGTCGCCACTAGTTGATAATCAGGCGGATAATGTTGCTACATCACCAACGACTGAAACAACGTCACCAGCACCTAAAGAAGTGAGAACGGTTCCATTACCTGTATCACCTTTAACAACATCAACAACATCTCGAGCAAATTCTACAGAAGAATCTCCTTCATCAGAAGTGCCTGCTATCGCAAATCAATTGGTTCTTATGTTTGATGGTGAATGTTGGTTAGAAGTTCGTAATGCTCAAAATAAAGTCTTATTTAATGGTATTAAGAAAGCGGGTGATCGTTTGGAATTTGATGGTGAGCAACCTTATAAACTAAAAATAGGCGCACCTTCTGTTACTCGCTTACAGTTTAATGGTGAATCTGTTGATTTAAGCCGTTTTACTGGAAAAATAGCAAAGATAACAGTACCGAGCGCTTAATCTGACTATACATTTGAGCAAGCATGGAAGCATGGGAGAATTAATCAATGCATAAAGAATCACCGATTATTCGTCGCAAATCGACACGAATTTATGTGGGCAATGTACCTATTGGCGATGGCGCTCCTATCGCCGTACAATCGATGACGAATACACGAACGACAGACGTAGAAGCGACTGTTCGCCAGATAAAATCGCTGGAACGTGTAGGGGTGGATATTGTTCGTGTTTCTGTACCTACAATGGATGCCGCGGAAGCATTCAAATTAATCAAGCAACAAGTTAATGTACCTTTAGTCGCTGATATTCATTTTGACTATCGTATCGCATTAAAAGTCGCTGAATATGGTGTCGATTGTTTGCGTATCAATCCGGGTAATATTGGTAGTGAAGAACGTATTCGCCAAGTTGTTGATTGTGCTCGTCACAACAATATTCCTATTCGTATTGGCGTAAACGGCGGTTCACTTGAAAAAGATATTCAAGAGAAATACGGCGAGCCGACACCAGAAGCGTTAGTTGAATCAGCAATGCGCCATGTAGATATCCTTGATAAGCTGAATTTTGAACAATTTAAAATCAGTGTGAAAGCCTCTGATGTTTTCCTCGCCGTTGATTCTTATCGTTTGTTAGCAAAAAAAATAGATCAACCATTGCATCTAGGGATCACTGAAGCAGGTGGTGCGAGAGCGGGATCTGTCAAATCTGCGATTGGTCTTGGGATCTTATTATCAGAAGGTATCGGTGATACATTAAGGATCTCATTAGCCGCTGATCCGGTAGAAGAAGTTAAAGTCGGTTTTGATATTCTCAAATCCTTACGTATTCGTTCTCGCGGAATTAACTTTATTGCTTGTCCAACATGTTCTCGTCAAGAATTTGATGTTATTGGTACCGTCAATGAATTAGAGCAACGTTTGGAAGATATCATCACACCTATGGATGTTTCTATTATTGGCTGTGTTGTTAATGGACCAGGTGAAGCTGAAGTTTCGACATTAGGTGTAACAGGCGCTAAAACACGCAGTGGTTTTTATGAAGATGGTGTAAGACAAAAAGAGCGCCTTGATAACGTTAATATGATTGATTTATTAGAAGCGAAAATTCGTGCTAAAGCATCAATGCTTGATGACAGTATGCGCATAAACATAAATCAATTGGACAAATAATGCTCAAAAAACTGGCTCATTAATCGATGAGCAGTTTTACTATTGATTTCACATTGAATACTGATTGATTTCGCTTCTATAATCAGCCTAACAATCAATTAATAACTATTAGAGAAGAAAAGTGGCACAAAAAATCCAAGCCATTCGTGGTATGAACGACTATCTACCTGCTGACACTCGTGTGTGGCAGAAAATTGAAAATACGCTAAAACAAATTTTAGCGGGTTACGGCTTTAGTGAAATCAGAACACCTATCGTAGAGCATACCCCTCTATTTCAGCGAGCAATTGGTGAAGTGACCGATGTTGTTGAAAAAGAAATGTATACTTTTACCGATCGTGGTGAAGATGCCCAAAGTCTAACATTGCGTCCAGAAAATACAGCAGGTTGTGTTCGTGCCGGTATCGAGCATGGTTTGCTTTATAATCAAGAACAACGTTTATGGTATTTAGGACCAATGTTCCGTTATGAACGTCCTCAAAAAGGTCGTTATCGTCAATTCCACCAGTTAGGTGCAGAGGTTTTTGGTCTACAAGGTCCAGATATTGATGCAGAATTAATTATGCTAACCGCGCGCTGGTGGAAAGCGTTAGGTATTGCAGAACACGTCACATTAGAACTTAACTCTATTGGTTCATTAGAAGCGCGTGCTAAATATCGTGAAGCATTAGTCACTTTCTTAGAGCAGCATGTAGATAAGTTAGATGAAGACTGCAAACGTCGTATGTATTCTAATCCATTACGTGTTTTAGACTCAAAAAATCCAGAAATTCAGACTTTATTGAATGATGCGCCTGAACTTTTCGATTATCTTGATGACGAATCAAGAGCGCACTTTGATGGTCTTTGCGCCTTATTAGACGCGGTTGGTATTACATATCGTGTTAATCAGCGTTTAGTGCGTGGTTTAGATTATTATAACCGTACTGTCTTTGAGTGGGTCACTAGCGCATTAGGTTCACAAGGAACAGTGTGTGCGGGTGGACGTTATGATGGTCTAGTGAAACAATTGGGTGGACATCCAACACCCGCAGTTGGCTTTGCTATGGGGATGGAGCGCATGATCTTATTAGTTCAAGCGGTTAACCCTGAATTTGTCGCTGATACTAATGTCGCTGATGTTTACCTCGCTTCATTTGGTGAAAAGAGTCAAAGTGCAGCATTAATACTGGCTGAAGAAATTCGTGATCAATTACCAACATTACGTTTAATGACGAATCATGGTAATGGTAATTTTAAAAAGCAGTTAGGACGTGCTGATAAACAAGGCGCTAAAATTGCGCTGATTTTAGGCGAAGATGAAATTAATGCAGGCACTGTTGCAGTAAAAGATTTGCGTTCAGGGGAACAAACAATCGTTGCTCGCAATGAGTTAGCTCAGCAATTGACTCTGTTATTAGGTTAAGGAGAGACTTGTGGAAGTTTATAGCACCGAAAACGAACAAGTTGATGCAATTAAGCAGTTCTTTAAAAACTATGGTTTAACTATTGTTTTAGCCGCTGTTATTGGTTTTGGTGGTGTGTTTGGTTGGAAATATTGGCAATCACACCAAACAAATCGTCTGCAAGAAAGTGCAGGTGCTTTTGCAACGGTCAGTGAGGCGCTTGCTAAACCTACGCCTGAAAATATTGCATTAGCTGAAAAGTTTGTTACTGAAACGAATGATATTTATGGCGCTTTAGCTTCATTAGAGCTAGCTCAAATCGCTATCGATGCTAATGACTTAGTCAGTGGTGAACGTCATCTCACTAATGCTGTGGCAAAAGTAAAGAATGACGCATTTGCAGATATGCTTAATCTTCGCTTAGCTCGCGTACAATTAGCATTAGATAAAACAGATGCAGCTTTAGTTTCGTTAGAACAAGTGAAAAGCAAAGCATGGAATGGAATGAAAAATTATATCCGTGGTGATGTCTTAGCGAAAAAAGGCGATAACGCAGGTGCAGCAACCGCTTATCGTAGCGCATTAACTGATGAAAATGCGGGAGCTATTCGCTCACTGGTTGAACTTAAACTTAATAATTTATCCAATTAAAGGGATCTTCAGACATGCAACTGCGTAAAACTCTCCTGGTTGGTCTACTAGCATCTGCTTTGTTGGCAGGATGTTCTAGTGAACAGGATAATGTGACAATGTCTCCATTGCCTGAGGTGCAAAACCAATTTACACCTAAAGCGGTTTGGGACAAATCAGTTGGAAATGGTATTGGTAAATACTATTCTCACTTGTCACCAACATGGGATAGCGCAGTTGTTTATGTCGCTGATCGCCATGGTTTAGTTAAGGCTTTAGATGTAGAAACAGGTAAAGAACTTTGGTCGCAAGATCTCTCTATTAAAACAGGTTTTCTTTCATCCAATGAGTCTGCATTACTTTCTGGTGGGTTAACAGTTTCAGGTACTCGCGTTTTTGTGGGAACTGAAAAAGCGAAAGTATATGCACTGAACACTGAAGATGGCTCAATTGATTGGGAAACAGATGTTGCTGGTGAAGCTATTTCAAAACCAGTTGTTAGTGATGGTTTAGTTCTTATTCATACCAGTAATGGTATGTTGCAAGGACTCGACTTATTAAGTGGTGAGATTTCTTGGACTATTAACTTAGAAACCCCATCATTATCTCTGCGTGGTGAGTCTGCACCCGCTGTCGCTTATGGTGCAGCTATTATTGGTGCAGATAATGGACGCGTCAGTGCCGTTGTTCTTTCTCAAGGTCAATTGATTTGGCAACAAAATATTTCACAAATTAAAGGCTCTACTGAAATTAGCCGACTAAATGATGTGGATATCACTCCGATTATTGATGAAAATACGGTTTATGCAATGGCGTATAACGGTAATTTAGTTAGCCTTGATATGCGTTCTGGACAAATTCTTTGGAAACGTGAATTAGGCTCAGTCAATGATATGGTGCTGTTGGGGGATAATCTTTACCTTGTTGACCAAAATGACAGAGTGTTATCTGTTCGTAAATCTGATGGTGTGACATTATGGACACAAGATGATTTATTGCATCGCAATTTAACTGCTCCGGCCATTTTTGATGGCTATTTAGTGGTTGGTGATGCAGAAGGTTATCTCCATTGGATTGATACCAACACAGGTAAATTTATTGCTCAAAACCAAGTGAATAGTTCAGGCTTATTAAGCCGCCCTCAGGCCGTGCAAGATAAACTGATGATCCAAGCTCGAGATGGTAAGCTTTATCTTTATAGTCGGTAATTAATTGCTGACAAATCTATTTATTTTACGCTCCTTTAAAGGTAGCCGTTTCGTCTTTTTAGTAATTACATGTAAAATACAATCAGTTTCGTGATTGTATTTTTATGAGGCATCAAAAAATGATACCCGTTATTGCCTTAGTAGGGCGCCCTAACGTGGGTAAATCCACGTTATTTAATCGACTAACACGCACAAGAGACGCATTAGTTGCCGATTTTCCAGGCCTCACCCGTGACCGTAAATATGGTCGAGCAGAGTTAGAAGGCGAAGAATTTATTATTATTGATACCGGTGGTATTGATGGTGCTGAAGAGGGGGTTGAAACCCATATGGCATCACAATCACTACAGGCTATTCAAGAAGCCGACATTGTACTGTTTTTAGTTGATGCTCGTGCAGGTTTGATGCCAGCAGACCAAGGTATTGCAAAACACCTTCGAGGTGTTGAGAAAAAAACATATTTAGTGGCGAATAAAACTGATGGTATCGATATTGATACTGCATTAGCTGATTTTTATTCTTTAGGATTAGGTGAAATCTTCCCAATCGCGGCATCTCATGGTCGTGGTGTTGCTCAATTGATTGAACAAGCACTATTACCGATTACAGGTAAAGTAGTAGAAGAAGAATTAGAGCTGACTGAAGAAGAAGAAAATGCAGCTTATTGGGCTGCATTAGAAGCGGAGCAAGAAGCAAAAGCATTAGAAGAGGAAGAAGATGATTTCGACCCTTCTACATTACCCGTAAAATTAGCGATTGTTGGTCGTCCTAACGTTGGTAAATCAACACTGACAAACCGTATGCTTGGTGAAGAGCGTGTGGTTGTTTACGATATGCCAGGTACAACGCGTGACAGTATCTATATCCCAATGGAACGTGATGAGAAAGAATATATCATTATCGATACAGCGGGTGTTCGTAAACGCGGTAAAGTAAAAGAAACAGTAGAAAAATTCTCTGTTATCAAGACATTACAAGCTATTGAAGATGCTAACGTTGCATTGCTGGTTATTGATGCTCGAGAAGGTATTTCAGATCAGGATCTTTCATTATTAGGTTATATTCTGAATGCAGGTCGTTCATTAGTCATTGCTGTCAATAAATGGGATGGTATGACACAAGATGATCGCGAGCAAGTAAAAGCAATGCTTGATCTTAAACTGGGCTTTGTTGACTTTGCACGTGTTCACTTTATTTCTGCATTACATGGAAGTGGCGTGGGTAATCTTTTTGAATCAATTCAAGAAGCTTATGTCTGTGCAACGCGTCGCGTAGGGACTTCTATGCTAACTCGTATCATGAAGATGGCAGAAGATGATCATCAGCCACCGATTGTTCGTGGACGCCGTGTAAAAATGAAATATGCTCACGCCGGTGGTTATAACCCACCTGTTGTGGTTATTCATGGTAATCAGGTAACTGATTTACCAGATAGCTATAAGCGTTATTTAATGAACTATTTTCGCCGTACTCTGCAAGTGATGGGGACGCCAATTCGTATTCAATTTAAAGAGGGTGAAAACCCTTATGCGGATAAGAAAAATAAATTAACCGTTTCTCAAATGCGTAAACGTAAGCGTTTAATGTCACACTTGAAGAAATCGAAATAAGAGAATTAACATTCTTATTAGTGAAAAGCCACATTTGATGTGGCTTTTTTATTTATGATCCAATTCGTTATTTTAATGCCACCACGACTAGTTGCTTTTACGTATTTCATAAAAAATTAATTTAATATTTTAAATAATAATTTAAAATGCAATTGATTCCTATTTGCTTTAATGAGTTATTACTGTGAAAAAACTGTTTATTCTTGCATTAATTTTTACGCTTTCTGCCTGTGCGACTCCTGAAAAATGGCAAGCAAAAACCACCGATCCGTCCCCTTTAGATATCGCTAAAAATGTGTGTATGCAAGAAGCTAAAGCGCGATATCCCGCAAGATATGTGACTTCAAATCAGACACCATTTTCACCAATGCGTATCAATGGCAAAGATATTCCTAATGCCGGTACTTCTTTCCCTTCTGATGTGAATGAATGGGAACGTAAAGATTATTTCAATACTTGTATGAGAGCTGAAGGGTGGGAAAATAAGAATAAAGTCACAGGGTTACTGGCTTTTTTGTTTAATTAATTTTAGAAAATATTTATTATTAATCATCTAGTTCTATTATGATAAAGCCACATTAGAAATATGGCTTTATCATTTATCAGTTAAGTACTCTATACCCACTCTTTTGAGATCAAAAAGTCACTGTATAATTTTGCTTCCGGAGTATTTGGTTCGGGAGAGTAATCATACTCAAAACGAACTAAAGGCGGCATAGACATTAAAATTGACTCAGTCCTTCCACCGCTTTGCAAACCAAATAATGTACCTCTATCCCAAACTAAATTGAATTCAACATAACGACCACGACGATAGAGTTGGAATTGGCGTTCACGCTCTCCCCAAGGCATTGATTTGCGTTTTTCAACAATAGGTAAATAGGCATCAAGATAACCAAGTCCAACGTGTTGGACAAACTCAAAACAGTGGTCAAAATCTGGGGTATTTAAATCATCAAAGAAAAGGCCACCTACACCACGAGGTTCATTACGGTGTTTAATATAAAAGTAATCATCACACCATTTTTTATAACGAGAGTAATAATCTTCACTAAAAGGCGTGCAAACTGATTTAGCAACCTTGTGCCAATGAATAACGTCTTCTTCAAACCCATAATAAGGTGTTAAGTCAAAGCCCCCACCAAACCACCAAACGGGATCTTCACCTTCTTTCTCAGCAATAAAAAAACGGACATTAGCATGAGAAGTTGGAATATAAGGATTAAGAGGGTGAATAACTAATGAAACGCCCATAGCTTGAAAACGCCGTCCTGCTAATTCAGGACGATGTGCAGTGGCTGATTTTGGTAATGTGTCGCCATAAACATGCGAGAAATTGACGCCAGCTTGCTCAAAAAGGGCGCCATTGGTTAAAACACGAGTACGGCCACCTCCCCCTTCTTTTCTTTCCCAGTTATCTTGCTGAAAAGTTGCTTTTTGGTCTATGTTTTCAAGAGAGCGACAGATCGTATCTTGTAGTGATAAGAAAAAATTCTTTAACGCGATGAATATCAGGTAAAACTCATAATAACCTACAATTTTTATCATATTTATTAAAAATAGAACTTCATATTGTCTATGTTCTCATTTTCAAGTTGATTCATAAACCAAACAAGCGATAATAAATTCAGATTTATGTGAACGATAATGGGCAAAACCATGGAAATACGTGTATTTCGCCAAGACGATTTTGAGGCAATTGTTACACTTTGGGAGCGTTGTGATTTGATATCGCCTGATAACGATCCTGAAATTGATATTGAAAGAAAACTAAATCACTCTCCCGATTTATTTCTGATAGCAGAAGTGGCTGGTGAGATTGTGGGAAGTGTCATGGGGGGATACGATGGTCATCGTGGCTCTTTATATTATTTAGGTGTTCATCCAGACTTTCGAGGAAGAGGCATTGCGAATGCCTTGATTTCTCGATTAGAAAAAAAGCTGATTGCGAAGGGATGTCCTCAAATTACATTGGTTGTACCAGAAGAGAATGATGCAACAATTTGCATGTTTGAGAAATTATTGTATGAAGATCAAAATCAAGAAAGCACAACTTATACTAAGCGATTAATTGTTGATCAGGATTTCGATCTTTAATTGTGTTTAAAACCCCTGATATATTTAGGGGTTATTTATCTTATCTTTTATTTTTATCTCCTTTTTCTTTGTTTCTATTCTTCCCTTTGCGCTTCTTATTTTATGCGTAAAATCCGATATTGCCTTTTTTGTGGAACGAAATGTTATGTTAATGGTCGTAACTAGGCTTTCTTTTCATGTGGTTATCTAATATCAAATCAGTAGATATTTTATTATGCTGGCTTATCGCGACTGTTTTTATCCTGATAATTGAGGCGATATAAAGAGTAAGATAAGGTGTGCTTTATTAACATCAGTATTTATTTTAATGTGTGACGAAAAAGTTTAACGGAGAAACAAATGATGCCTAAATTTTGGTTACCCTTGTGTTTAAGCACAAGCGTTTTGCTACTAAGTGGCTGTTCATCCATGGGAGGAATGTCTTTTTCTGCACTAAATCCAATGAATTGGTTTTCAAATGATACGTTAACTGTTTCAGCCAATGGATTAGGAAATATCACCAGTTCAACAAAAATAACAGAAAGTGAAATAAAAAATGAGCTAGGGGGTAGCTTCAATTATCGTGACGGTATGGAGATGCAAGGTAGTGATATTATTGTTGTAATCCAAGCGCTTGAAGATAATGACGTTAAAGTGGCTTTCTATGGCAAAGAAAAAGGTACCGTTGAGAAAATAAACGTTTTTGATGCCAAGGCAAGGACGGATTGGGGGACAACGATAGGTACACCATTTAACGATATCTATAAGAAAGCATTTGGTGCGTGTAGCAAAGGCCCTAAAGATGAAAAACAGAGAACGATTTTATGCCAATCTTCAGAAGCGAAATCAGTAAGTTATGTCTTTAGTGGTCAATGGGATGGTCCTGATGGATTAATGCCACCTGATGAGGTCTTAGCTAATTGGACATTAACACAAATTATTTGGCAGAATAAATAATCTTCACGTTATTCCTTATAAAACAAGGAATATTTTATAATTAGACTGTCCGATTTTTGTTAAAAGGCAAATCTTCAGGAAAAAATATTCGATATAATCAACACTATTCTGGGTGTTTTGATTATTGATTAGGAAAGCAATATGTCTCATGCACAAAGTGGCATTTTAGTCGCACATAGTAAATTTGGTCTTTTTATCGAAGCAATGGTCGTAGGCGAATTAGAAACGCTGCGTGAAGGATGTCAGCAATTCATGCAATCATTATCTGATTTACAAAAGCAATTTCCTGATGCATCACTAGGTGCAGTTGTTGCATTTGGTTCCGATCTTTGGAAAAAACTTTCCGATGAAAATAGTGCACCAGAGCTCAAACCTTTTCGCCCTTTAGGTAAAGGTTTAGCGCCTGCAACACAGCGCGATCTTCTTATTCATATTCAATCTATGCGTCATGATGTGAATTTCTCACTGGCACAAGCCGCAATTGCTGCTTTTGGTAGTGCAATCAATGTTGAAGAAGAAATTCATGGCTTCCGGTGGATCGAAGAGCGCGATTTAAGTGGTTTTATTGATGGTACAGAAAATCCACAAGATGATGAGCGTTATGGTGTTGCACTCATTAATGATGGTGTAGATGCTGGTGGTAGTTATGTTTTAGTCCAACGTTATGAGCACAACCTGAAGAAATGGGCGCGTTTTAGTGAATCAGACCAAGAGAAAATGATCGGTCGCACTAAAAAAGACAGTGTTGAACTTGATGAATCTGAGCGTAATGTGACATCTCACGTTTCTCGTGTTGTGATTGAAGAAGAGGGTGAAGAGTTAGCGATTTTACGTCACAGCCTGCCTTACGGTACTGCAAGTGGTAAACATGGTTTATATTTCTTAGCTTATTGTGGTCGTTTATATAACATCGAACAGCAACTTTTGAGCATGTTTGGTGAATTAGATGGCAAACATGACGACCTATTACGTATGAGCAAACCGGTAACAGGGAGTTATTACTTCGCACCTTCTTATGAAGTATTAAAAGCACTGTAATCATGATCTAGTGCTAAATACCGTTTATTAATGAAATGCCTGCTTTAAAAGCGGGCATTTTTGTCTGAATTTTTTTCACATTAAGCATAATTGATGCAAATTTAATTAATTAGTTTGAGTTTTGTTCACTTTTAATAACTTATAGTCATATCAAATAACAAAAGCTAACTACACTGTTATAAATAAAGTCGATAGAGTAACCATTAGAATAAAACTTACAATGATGGATACTTTTGATGAAGAAAAATACAATCAGAACGTTTGCATTACAAGCAACCACCGCATTGTCTTTGGTTGTGAGTAGTTATGCAGGAGCGGCTCAATTACTTAATAGCTCTTACGATATCGCAAGAGAGTTATTCACACAGCTAAATAGCGATTTTAAAACACAGTGGGATGCTCAACATCCTAACGACAAAGTCACCATAAAACAATCGCATGCAGGATCTTCTAAGCAGGCACTTGCAATATTGCAAGGTTTACCCGCAGATGTAGTGACCTATAACCAAGTCACAGATGTGCAAATTCTACATGACAAAGGCAAATTAATTCCTGCTGATTGGCAACAACGACTTCCCAATAATAGCTCTCCCTATTATTCCACCATGGCATATTTAGTACGCAAAGGAAATCCAAAGAACATTACTTCATGGGAAGATTTAACGCGTGAAGATGTCAAAGTGGTTTTCCCTAATCCTAAAACATCGGGTAATGGTCGTTATACCTATTTAGCGGCGTGGGGGGCTTTTGAAAAAAGCGTATGGTAATGATGAAAAAAACACAAGAAGCAATGAAAAAAATTTCTCAAGAATGTTGAGGTGTTTGATACAGGGGGCCGTGGCGCAACAACCTCTTTTATTGAACGTGGACTTGGGGATGTTTTGATCAGTTTTGAATCTGAAGTTAATAATATTCGTCAACAATATGGAGAAGATGAATATCAAGTGATTGTACCACCTGTTGATATCTTAGCTGAGTTTCCGGTTACTTGGATTGATAAAAATGTTCAGCGTAATGACACCGAAACACTGGCAAAATCCTATCTAACTTATTTATACAGTCCCAGAGCACAAGAGATCATCACGCAATTTAATTATCGTGTAAATGATAAATCTGTTATGGGTAAAAAAGCAGCACAATTCCCAGCAACGTCACTATTTACGATTGAAGAGGTATTTGGTGACTGGAATAACGTGATGAAAACACATTTCACGACAGATGGCATGCTAGATAAATTGTTAGCGCAAGGACGTCAATAATGTTTATCACAACCAGCAAACGGGTATTACCAGGATTTGGATTAAGTTTAGGTGGAACACTGTTTTACACCTGCTTGATCTTACTGTTACCAATGAGTGCGCTGGTTGTGCAACTTTCTGATATGAGTTGGTCTCAATATTGGGCGGTGATAACGCATCCTCAAATTGTGGCTGCTTATAAAGTCACACTATTAGCCGCAGCCGTTGCCAGTATTTTTAATGCTATTTTTGGTATGTTGCTTGCGTGGATCATGACTCGGTACCGCTTTCCTGGTAGACAACTACTTGATGGCTTAATGGATCTGCCTTTCGCTTTACCTACGGCTGTGGCTGGCTTGACGCTTGCAACTCTTTTTTCAACACAAGGCTGGTACGGTTTTGTCTTGGATAAATTTGATATCAAGGTCATTAATACATGGATTGGTATTGCCGTTGCTATGGCTTTTACCAGCTTACCTTTTGTCGTAAGAACGGTACAGCCCGTTCTTGAAGAGTTAGGCCCAGAGTATGAAGAAGCGGCTGAGACGTTAGGCGCGAGTCGTTGGCAGGCTTTTCGTAAGGTTGTATTACCAGAGTTATCACCAGCACTCATAGCAGGAACTGCACTTTCTTTTACGCGCAGTTTAGGTGAGTTTGGCGCCGTTATTTTTATTGCTGGTAATATTGCATGGCAAACCGAAGTCGTTTCTTTAATGATTTTTATTCGATTGCAAGAATTTGATTATCCTGCGGCAAGTGCCGTTGCGTCTGTGATTTTACTTGTTTCATTAGTCTTACTGTTTTCAATTAATGGATTACAAAGCCGATTTGGTCAACGTTTGAGGGGGCATTGATGTCAGATATTATGCAACAACGCTCGGTATATCGTCGCCAAATTGATTGGGTCAAATGGGGATTAATCCTTACAGGCGTTGTGTTATCCATTTTATTTTTAGTTGTGCCTATTGCGTGGATCTTTATGACTGCGTTTTCAAAAGGCGTTGAAATATTTACTGAGAACTTATTAGACAGCGATATGTTACATGCTGTCTGGTTAACGGTACTCATCGCGGTAATTACTGTACCTATCAATATGTTGTTCGGTGTCAGCATGGCATGGCTGGTTACGCGCTTTCGTTTTCCGGGGCGTCAGTTATTAATGACATTGATTGATATTCCATTTGCCGTGTCCCCAGTCGTTGCTGGATTACTCTATCTGCTTTTTTACGGTAGCAATGGTTGGGCTGGGCAATGGTTATCACAATTTGATATCCAACTTATGTTTTCATGGCCGGGTATGGTATTAGTGACAGTATTTGTCACTTGCCCTTTTGTCGTGAGAGAACTGGTACCCGTGATGATGAGCCAAGGTAGCCAAGAAGATGAAGCCGCCGTGTTGTTAGGCGCGAGTGGTTGGAAGATGTTTTGGCGAGTGACATTACCGAATATTCGCTGGGCATTGTTATATGGAGTGGTATTAACCAACGCCAGAGCGATTGGTGAGTTTGGTGCGGTTTCTGTGGTATCTGGCGCGATTCGCGGCGAAACTTATTCACTACCGTTACAAGTTGAATTACTGCATCAAGATTACAATACCGTTGGTGCATTTACTGCGGCTGCATTACTCGCGATGATGGCAATTTTCACCTTAATGTTTAAAAGTGCTTTGCAATGGCATTTAGCCCGTCAGCAATGAACATCATGACTTACACAAAGTAGAGGCAAAATATGAGTATTGAAATTAATAGTGTCACAAAATATTTTGATCGCACTGAGGTGTTGCATGATGTCACCCTTGATGTGGCTTCAGGTGAAATGGTTGCACTGTTAGGGCCTTCAGGATCAGGGAAAACAACACTCTTGCGTATTATTGCCGGCCTTGAACATCAAACCCAAGGAAGTATTCGTTTCGAAGGGCAGGATGTGAGTCAATTACACGCGAGGGATCGTAAAGTCGGTTTTGTTTTTCAGCATTATGCGCTGTTTCGTCATATGACCGTATTTGAGAATATCGCTTTTGGTTTAACAGTATTACCTCGACGAGAGCGTCCTAATAAAGAAGTGATACATAAAAAAGTGCAGCAGTTGTTAGAGATGATCCAATTGCCTCATTTAGCGCAACGTTATCCAGCACAATTATCGGGTGGGCAAAAACAGCGTGTCGCTTTAGCAAGAGCTTTGGCTGTTGAACCTCAAATTTTACTGCTTGATGAGCCTTTTGGTGCTTTAGATGCCAAAGTCAGAACAGAATTACGTCGTTGGTTACGTGAATTGCATGAAGAGCTTAAATTTACCAGTGTCTTTGTTACTCATGATCAACAAGAAGCGATGGAAGTGGCTGATCGCATTGTGATTATGGGGAATGGTAAAATAGAGCAAGTGGGGACACCACAAGAAGTGTGGCAATCACCAAAAAGTCGCTTTGTTTTAGAGTTTTTAGGTGATGTTAATCATCTACAAGGTGAAATTAATGGCGCTCAATTACAGATTGGGGGATATCACTTGCCATTATCGGTGACACCGCTTTATCAAGGTTCAGTAGATGTGTTTTTACGTCCTTGGGAGATCGCATTAAGTGTAAATGCCAATAGTGTTTGTCGATTACCCGTAAAGGTTATTGAGGCATCACCAAGAGGGCATTATTGGCAGTTAATTTTACAGCCATTAGGATGGAGTGAAACACCTATTACTGCTGTTTGGAATGATATTTCTTCAGCACCAATAAAAGGAAATACTTACTATATGGGCGGTGCTCAAGCCCGTTTATATACGGCAGATACTCCCTTAAATACGGTATCATTAGCCTATACCGCCTAATTTAATTATTAATCTATCGCTTAATTTTACTCTTTTCACCCATGCTTATTTCTGGCATGGGTGTTTTAGTTTCTAAGACAGCGAAGAGACTTATCGAATTACGTTAATATTATTGCGTTAATAAGTTAAATGTGATTTCTTCATTAATACAGACAAACAAATGAGCAGGAACTTATTGTGGCAGGGTTAGAACAATTTATTGGTAATACACCATTAGTAAAACTACAAAGACTTACACAAGGGGTGGACGCTGAAATCTGGGTTAAGCTTGAAGGCAATAATCCTGCTGGTTCAGTAAAAGATAGAGCGGCATTATCGATGATCGAACAAGCGGAATTACGTGGCGAAATAAAGCCAGGTGATACGCTGATTGAAGCAACGAGTGGGAATACCGGAATTGCCTTAGCGATGATTGCCGCGGTAAAAGGTTACCGTTTAAAGTTGTTAATGCCTGAGAATATGAGTAAAGAGCGTCAAGCATCAATGCAAGCCTATGGCGCAGAATTGATTTTAGTCAGTCGTGAAGTCGGCATGGAAGGTGCGCGAGATCTCGCACAACAAATGGAACAGCAGGGGAAAGGTAAGGTATTAGACCAATTTAATAACCCAGATAATCCAAGAGCGCATTTTATTTCTACTGGCCCAGAAATTTGGCAACAAACACAAGGGCGTATTACACATTTTGTGTCGAGTATGGGAACAACAGGCACAATCACAGGGGTAGGAAGTTACTTAAAAACACAATCTGATCATGTGCAAGTAATTGGCCTTCAGCCTGAGGAAAAAAGTCAAATTCCAGGTATTCGTCGTTGGTCACCAGCTTATTTACCGGGGATCTTTAAAAAAGAGCTGGTGGATAGTGTGATAGATATGTCACAAACAGAAGCAGAATCAACGATGCGCCTTTTAGCGAGTCAAGAGGGTATCTTCTGTGGCGTAAGTTCTGGAGGGGCTGTTGCTGGCGCTCTGCGCGTTGCAAAAGAGAATCCCGGTGCAGTGATTGTTGCGATTGTTTGTGATAGAGGGGATCGTTATTTATCAACGGGCGTTTTTTCGTCATAATTAATACTCGTCATACTTCAAGTTGTAGCGTTGTTGATGGCGTTCATTCGCACTAGTTACAATACTCGTCATACTTCAAGTTGTAGCGTTGTTGTGACTGTGCTCATTCGCACTAGTCACAATACTCGTCATACTTCAAGTTGTAGCGTTGTTGACTGCGTTCATTCGCACTAGTCACATACTTATGTATGCTCCTAGCGACTCATTCACTTGTCGCCTAGCTACACCTTGAATTATTTAGAGTATTTTACTTGCAGGCTCCTAGTGACTCATTCACTTTACCTTGAATTATTTAGAGTAAGAACATTGTTGAATGAATTAGAGTATTTTTTTGAATAAATAAAAAACCGCCACATTATCGGTGGCGGTTTAAATAGAAAGCATCACAGGAGATTATTTTTTAATCTGAATAATAACGGTTTCACCAACAGTAACTGGGCCTGTCATTTTGGTTAAACCTTGAATTTCATCCATATTAGAGATAACAACCGGTGTTAGAACTGATTTTGCTTTTTCTTCTAATACAGCTAAGTCAAATTCTAAAATAGTATCACCTACTTTTACTTGCTGACCTTCTTCAGCGATACGTTTAAATCCTTCACCTTTCAGTTCAACAGTGTCAATACCGAAGTGGACAAATAACTCGATACCGTTGTCAGACTCAATAGAGAAAGCATGGTTAGTCTCGAAAATTTTACCGATAGTACCATCGACTGGTGCAACAATTTTGTTGCCAGCAGGTTTGATAGCAATACCGTCACCTACGATTTTTTCAGCGAAAACAACATCAGGAACATCTTCGATATTGACGATTTCACCAGAAAGTGGTGCAACAATATCAATCGTGCCACTGCCTTTCTTTTCCTCTGAAACCAGTGATTTTAATTTATCAAACAGACCCATGAATCTTCTCCTAATTATTGTAGTTGGGACCGGGCTCTGGCTAATGTGATTAGCACAGTGTCTTCTCTTTAGTAAAAGTTTCTACTAAGTCCATCAATTCTTTTGCAGTTGGTTGAGCAAGTGCTTGCTCTGCCAGTGCTCTTGCATCATCGTAATTCGCATTACGGATCACTTTTTTGATGCGAGGAATTGAAATCGCACTCATACTAAACTCATCTAATCCCATGCCGAGAAGGAGCAATGTTGCTCGTTCATCTCCAGCAAGTTCACCACACATTCCAGTCCATTTACCTTCAGCATGTGATGCATCAATCACCTGTTTTATCAGGTTGAGTACTGCAGGTGACATTGGATTGTATAGATGAGATATCAGCTCATTTCCACGGTCTACAGCCAGAGTATATTGTGTTAGATCGTTAGTCCCAATACTAAAAAAGTCAACCTCTTTTGCCATATGACGAGCCATCACTGCTGCGGCTGGGGTTTCTACCATCACACCGACTTCAATAGATTCATCAAAGGCTTTCTTTTCTTCACGAAGCTGGCTTTTCAGTATTTCAAGTTCTGCTTTCAATGCACGGATCTCTTCAACAGAGATAATCATTGGAAACATAATACGTAGTTTACCAAAAGCAGATGCTCTTAAGATAGCACGTAATTGTGGATGAAGGATCTCTTTACGGTCAAGACAAATACGAATTGCACGCCAGCCTAGGAATGGGTTCTCTTCTTTTGGAAGATTCATGTAAGGTAAATCTTTATCACCACCAATATCCATAGTACGAATAATGACCGCAGGGCTTCCGACCGCTTCGGCTACCGCTTTATAGGCTTGGAATTGCTCTTCCTCTGTGGGTAAAGAGTCTCTATCCATAAATAAGAATTCAGTACGATACAGGCCAACACCCTCAGCACCGTTACGTTCAGCACCTGCAACATCTCGAACTGTACCAATATTAGCGCAAACTTCGACTTGATGCCCATCAAGTGTAATTGCGGGTAAGTCTTTGAGTTTTGCTAATTCTTCTTTTTCGTGCAGGTACTCTTCTTTGATCGCTTTTAATGTTTCGAGTTCCTCATCTGATGGATTAATAATGATTTTGTTATTAATCGCATCAAGAACAAGATAATCGTCTTTTTTAATGGTCTGTGTCGCATTAGATGTTCCAACGATAGCTGGAATTTCTAATGAACGCGCCATGATTGAAGTGTGAGATGTTCTGCCACCTAAGTCAGTGATAAAACCTAAAACGTTGTCTAAGCTTAATTGTGCAGTTTCAGAGGGGGTAAGGTCAGTTGCAACGAGGATAACTTTTTCTGATATAGCACTTAAATCAATAATTGGCATCTCTAAGATATTACGCATTAAGCGTTTACCAATATCACGAACATCAGCCGCACGTTCTTTTAAATATTCGTCATCTAATGCTTCTAATGCAGTTGCTTGATCCTCAATAACAGATTGAACAGCAGCTTCAGCGGTTTTTTTGTCACTTTTGATGAGAGTAACAATTTCTTGTTCTAACTCTTCATCTTCTAGCAACATAATATGGCCTTCAAAAATTTCGGCTTTATCCGCACCAAGGTTCTTTTCAGCACGCTCTTTAATAATTTCTAGTTGTTGTGCAGATTTGTTACGACCGTCTTTAAAGCGTTCGATTTGATTCTCAATTTCATCACTTTGGATCTTACGTTGACTAATGATGATTGGCTCTTCTTTGAGGAGAAGGGTTTGACCAAATGCGATACCGGGTGACGCTAAAATTCCTGAAATCATAATTTATCCTACGACTTGCTGGTGATAATCTTAAAAGAATAGGATTGCAAAATACTGTTGTTTTAAAATCATCATTGAAATTAACTCCCCTGAATGGTTTCAGGGGAATAAATGTTACGTTATGACTTAATTGCGAATTACTCTAATTCCGCCATTAATTTTACTAATGCTTCAACAGCTTGTTTTTCATCTTCACCTTCAGCAGAGATAGTCACAACAGTACCTTGGGTTAAGCCTAAAGTTTGTAATTTGAAAAGGCTTTTCGCGCTAGCAGATTTACCGTTAGAGATAAGCGTGATATCAGAAGAGAATGTTTTGGCTTCTTTTACAAATTGTGCCGCAGGACGAGTATGTAAGCCGTTTGGTGCTGTAATAGTAACTTCTTGCTGGTACATAGGATTTTTTCCTTTTATAACTCAATTGTTCACATTAAGTCAGGACTTAGTAAGTGTAGATGAATTTGTCCTGCTTTGCGTAGCAATATCAGATAATATTAAGTCGTAAAGCGTTATCTGATAAAAAGAGTACTCAGAAAGATAAAAGAGTTCGTTTTGTCATCTCGGTTATTTTCTGATTAATTTCGACCTTCGAAATAATTAATTGATTAAATACTAAACTCGAAGAAATAAATCACCTGTCTGGATGACAAACTTTGATCTCTACCACAAAAAAAGCACCATTGAGGTGCTTTTTTAATAAATATTTTACAATTGAGATGATGCGATTTAGCTGTCAGAAATGTCAGCAAAAAGTGGGGTGCTTAAATAACGCTCACCTGAAGAAGGTAAAATAACCACAATTTCTTTATTTGCAAATTCTGGTTCTTTTGCCAGTTTTACTGCTGCCGCAATAGCAGCACCTGAAGAAATACCTGCGAGAATACCTTCTTTAGTCATAAGTTCACGAGCAGTATCAAAAGCTTCTTCGTTAGTAATTTGAATTACGCGATCCAGCAACGATAGATCTAGGTTTTCAGGAATAAAGCCAGCTCCAATACCTTGGATTTTATGTGGACCCGGTTTAATTTCTTCGCCAGCTAAAGCTTGAGTTATAACAGGGGAGCCAGTAGGTTCAACAGCAACCATTGTTACCGCTTTACCTTGTGTCTTTTTCAAGTAGCGACCAATACCTGTAATAGTACCACCAGTACCGACACCAGCAATCACAGCACCGACTTCACCATCAGTATCATTCCAGATCTCAGGACCTGTAGTTTTTTCATGAATTTCAGGGTTAGCTGGATTACTAAATTGTTGTAGCAAAAGGTAACGCTTAGGATCGCTATCGCGAATTTCATTGGCTTTATCAATGGCACCTTTCATGCCTTTTGCGCCTTCAGTTAGCACTAAATTAGCACCTAATGCTTTGAGTAATTTACGACGCTCTACACTCATGGTATCTGGCATTGTCAGTGTTAATTTGTAGCCACGAGCAGCTGCAACATAAGCCAACGCAATTCCAGTATTACCACTAGTAGGCTCTACAAGCTCAACACCATCTTTAAGAATGCCTTTCTTTTCTGCATCCCAAATCATGTTGGCACCGATACGGCATTTTACACTGAAGCTTGGGTTACGAGATTCCACTTTAGCCAGAATGTTACCATTTCCGAAATGCTTTAAGCGAATTAAGGGAGTATGTCCAATAGTTTGCGAGTTGTCTTCGAAAATTTTGCTCATTTTTATCCTCGGTACATGATTTTTATAAGGTCAGATGAAATTACCATACGCCATCAAGCTAAAGATGGAAATAAGCTTTATGAATATACTTATAACTTTTTTTACCTTTTTTATTCCAAAAGGTTCTAATTGAGAGTCAGTGAGACGATTCACAAATTAATAAATCAAGAGATGTACAGTATATTGATGGCTGATAATCTATTTTTAATCACACTTACTGCAAATACAGGGGTCATAATGGAAACCATTGAAGAGTTGATTAGCGCGCTTGAACTGGCTGTACCTGAATTAGATGCGCAAGCTTTGCGTGAAAATTTACCTGAGTCAGATGCCCAAGAAGATGTTCTTAATTGGCTATATGAATCACTCTCAGCTCAAGGATTAATGGATTATGTGGAGTGGACAGAATATTTTGGGGATATTCCTGATCTAAAATCATTAGAGCTCATTTCGTTACCTGAATCACCGAGTGCATTAATTTTATCTCAAGTTGAAAATATTGATTGGGATGAGGTGAGTGTAGATCCTTATATGTTGCCTTATGAACTCCCTTATTTGGAATATATTAACCACTTTTTGACTGAAAAAGGATTACGATTGGTCGATCTCACACCGTTTGAAAATGCATATATTCTCTGCATTCGGGATGACGAAGAGATCATTGAAAAACTAGATGGTGCGTTAAATATCTTTGAAATGGGGATTAATGAGCGTGAGCCCATGGATAGGGAAGAAACGAAAGATTATATTCGTTCATTAATTGAGTAGTTTGGTTAATAATAAATAAGCCAAATTCCACTTTGGAAAAAGTATAAAATAAAACCCTGCTTAAGTAAAAAATGAAGTGCCCCCCAATAGTTGGACAACTAATTACTGGGGGCTTTTTATGTCAAAATAGAGTTGCGATTTAAAAATTATCATTGCCAACCAATGTTTATTGGGTGAAGCATTTCGAAAACGTTCAAAATATATTCTATTTCTTTCTTTTTGGACAGATTCTTATTGTAGAAGCTCAATGTAAATGACACTTTTGGGGTTCTATAGCCTTTTCGGACATAATAAATACTCCAATCAGGTTATTCTTTATAAAGAGTATGACTTATGGAAATTATTCCTGCACTGCTCGCTAAAAAAGAGGTTTGTAAAGTTCAACGTGTTTATTTTAAGAATTGTGATGAAATACTTATTATTAATGTCAGTATTTTCATTTAATGCATTAGCTAATCAAGAATGTAATGATATTTCTTCAATGAGCGGGGCATCAGCTTCATTCACATATAAAAAAGCCATAATAACTTCATCAGAAAGAGTTTATTTTTACTCAGCTCCTGATAATAAGTGTCAACGTAGAACCCTTTCTCATAAAAAATGATATTATTGAAGTATTTAGAAACAGTTCGGATGGGATAAGTGGCGCTAAAAAGAGGTTTGTAAAGTTCAACGTGTTTATTTTAAGAATTGTGATGAAATACTTATTATTAATGTCAGTATTTTCATTTAATGCATTAGCTAATCAA
>NZ_MIIZ01000722.1:0-4161 GCF_001743005.1 Shigella sp. FC1967
TAAAAGTTATTAGTAACAAGGAAATAAGAAAATGAATAAACAGCGTTGCGATTGGGTAACCAATGATCCTGAATATTTGGCATATCATGATGAAGAATGGGGTAAACCTGAGCGAGATAAATATAAGCTTTTTGAAATGATTTGCCTTGAAGGTCAACAAGCGGGGCTATCTTGGTATACCGTACTTAAAAAGAGAGAAGGTTTTCGTCGCTGTTTTTTTTGATTTTTCACCTGAAAAAAATTGCCAAAATGACAGATAAAGAAGTTGAAGCTTTATTGCAAGAGCCCGCAATTATTCGTCATCGAGGAAAAATTAACGCCATTATCAATAACGCACGTATTTTTATGGCGATGGAAGCGCAAGGTGAAGATTTTAGTCAATTTATTTGGCAATTTGTGGATGATAAACCCATCATTAATCAATGGAGTGATATCTCTCAAGTGCCTGCATCCACTGAAATCTCAGATAAAATGGCAAAAACGCTGAAGAAAAAAGGCTTTAAATTTGTGGGAACAACAACTTGCTACGCTTTTATGCAAGCCGTTGGTATGGTAAATGACCATATTCTCTCTTGTTTTTGTCACCAAGATAAGACTAAAAACACCAATAAAAAGTAAAATATGAGTTGAGTTATCTTTAATTTTGAATACTTTTAGCTTTATATTTCAATATTTAAAATTATATTAATATTACTATTCTATCATTTCGATTATAACTATTGATGCAGATTAAAGCTCGCGGTATGGTGTTTCTTAACGAGAAAGCAACATAGAAGATACCTGCAAAGATGACTCAACTATCACAATTTGGGCAAAAGTTTGCTCAGCATTCAGGCATTGCTCGCTTGATGCAAGACTTAAATGAAGGCATACGCACACCCGGAGCTGTGATGCTCGGTGGTGGAAATCCAGCTCATATTCCTGAAATGGATAATTATTTTCGCCAATTACTTAAAGAGATGACAGAAAATGGCTCATTAAGTGATGCGGTCTGTAACTATGATGGTCCACAAGGCAAAGATGCCATGTTACAAGCGTTGGCGACATGTTTAAAAGAGAAGCTAGGCTGGAATATTTCGGCGAAAAATATTGCACTAACTAATGGTAGTCAAAGTGCTTTTTTCTATTTATTTAATTTATTAGGTGGCACAACAAAGAGTGGGAAAAAACGTAAAATTCTTTTCCCTATCGCTCCTGAATACATTGGTTATGCTGATTCTGGATTAGAAGAAGATCTGTTTGTTGCGAATAAACCAACAATAGAAATGTTGCCGAATGGGCAATTTAAATATCATGTTGATTTTGCTCATCTTGAAATCAGTGATGATATTGCGGCTATTTGTGTTTCAAGACCAACAAACCCAACGGGTAATGTGATTACAGATGACGAAGTTGAAAAGCTAGAGGCTTTAGCTAAACGACACAATATCCCGCTGATTATCGATAACGCTTACGGTGTTCCTTTTCCGGGTATTATTTTTACTCAGGCAACACCTCGTTGGAATGACAACACTATCCTTTGTATGAGTTTGTCTAAGTTAGGCTTACCAGGCGCACGCTGTGGCATTATTATCGCCAATGAAGAGCTGATTTCAGCCATTACAAATGTTAACGGCATTATTAGCCTTGCACCTGGTGGAATTGGGCCTGCAATGGCATTAGAAATGCTAAAACGTGATGATTTAATGCGATTATCCCAAGATGTGATAGGTCCTTTCTATCATCAACGAGTACTTGAAACTATTCATATTATTCGCCGCTATTTACCTGAAGAACGTTGTCTTATCCATAAGCCTGAGGGGGCGATCTTTTTGTGGCTTTGGTTTAAAGATTTACCTGTTTCTTGTGAAGAGCTTTACCGCCGCCTGAAAAAACGTGGTGTATTGATGGTGCCAGGACATTACTTCTTTCCAGGATTAGAAGATACATGGGATCACGCTCATCAATGTATGCGAATGAATTACGTACCTGAGCCTGAATTGATTGAAAAAGGAATAAAAATTCTGGCTGAAGAACTCGAGAATATCTATCAGCCAGTGAATATCTAATAAAAATGCCCCTTCAGCGAGAAGAAGGGGCAAAGACAATAACGAGGACTTTTGAGCATAAGTTTGACGGAAAGAAATTGATTACTAAAAATTTAGCAATCCGTCTCAATCTAAATTTCTTAGCACGAGAACTATTAAAACAGACATTCATAAAATCTATGGCTTAAATAAGAGCCATTCATTGCCTTAATTGTCCCTCTGCTAAGCTAAATGTGGATTTTGATAACAATTTTTGTTCAACTATTTAATATATTTATTATTTTTACTACAAAGTCCATATAATAAGAGCCATTAATTGTGGTGTTATAATACGTAAAAACATTGCTAAAGGATAAACTGTGGCATAGGAAAGAGCAGCCGCTCCGCTTGAGTTATGAATTGAGTTTGCGAAGGCTAATGCAGGGGGATCTGTCATTGAACCTGCTAACATTCCGCAGAGGCTTAAATAATTAAGTTTAAAAAAGACTCTGGCGACCACTCCGACAATTAATAGTGGTAATAACGTAATCAAAATACCATAGCCAATCCAACTCAAGCCTTGACCATAAATTAATGTTTCGACAAATTCACCGCCAGAGTTTAGCCCTACCACCGCAAGAAACATGACAATACCCAGCTCTCGCAATGCTAAGTTTGCACTTGGAGGCATAAACCAATAGAGCTTACCAAATGTACCAATACGCCCTAAAATTAAGGCAACAACAAGGGGACCACCTGCTAACCCTAGTTTAAGTGCCACAGGAATACCGGGAATAAAAATAGGAATAGAACCAAGTAAAACGCCTAAGCCAATACCAATAAAGACTGGGAGCATTTGAACTTGTTCTAATTTCTGACGAGCATTACCAAGCAGAACGGTAATGGCTTCAATAGATTCAGGCGCCCAACGACATTAAGGATATCCCCGAATTGCAACATACTATTATTGCTTGGGATCAGTTCAATACCCGCGCGTTCAATCGAGTGACGACGACATCGTATTTTCTTTTAAGATCCAGATCTTTTAAACGCTTACTGAGCACAGAATCATTTGTTACAACGACCCGCACTGATTGCAGTAAATTTGTTGATGTTGAAAGTGAAGCATCGACCTCTTCACCAAGTACTAGACGTACCTTATTGAGATCTTCCTTTGACCCCACAATATGCAGTAAATCTCCCAACTGAATAATTGTTGATGGCATAGGTACCATAATGTTATCTCCGCGCTTTAAGCGAGAGCAGACGATGGCATCTTCATTGAGTAAAGGAATATCTTGCATTAATAAGCCATCTAAATTGGGGTTTTTAACCGCAATATTAATAGTATGTAGCGCATCTTTAGTGCTGTGTTGTTGGTTGCTAAAGGCTTTGCTTCTTCATCAATATTGATTTTAAAGAACACACGAATAAGCCACATAACTAGCAGAATGCCACAGATCCCCATAGGATAAGCCATGGCATAGCCCATTCCCATTTGCCCCACAGATGTTGGGTCGACATGCAGATCCGTCAGTATTTGTTGTCCTGCGCCTAAAGAAGGCGTGTTGGTAACAGCACCAGAAAAAATACCTAATATAATAGGTAAAGGAACGTCAAATAGACGATAAATAGATGCAGTTATGATTGAGCCAAGCAGAATAATGAATATGGCAAAGGCGTTTAGTTTTAAGCCCGAAACACGTAGTGAGGAGAAAAAACCAGGGCCGACTTGGATACCAATAGTATAAACGAAAAGAATAAGCCCAAATTCTTGAATAAAGTGAAGGGTTTGTGTATTAAGTGACAAATTATACTGTTGAGCAAAATGACCAACAATGATGCCACCAAAAAGAACACCACCTATCCCTAGGCTGACCCGATAAATTTTGATATTGCCGATCCAAAGACCTAGAGCGCCTGCTAATGACAACATCACCATTGTTAATGCAATATCACTCATAAAAAGATCCTGTACCCAAAATAAAAATGAGAAAATTTGAGCTAAAACGATAAACCTATTTTGGCAAAGAACGAAGAAACTCGCTGTGTCTTATCGCACAGATTCAGCATATATAAAGATCAAAAAAATAAGAAAGATAAATATAGAGTTAAAATATCTTATTAAAATAAATAAGGTTGAATTCTAATAATC
>NZ_MIIZ01000723.1:0-4160 GCF_001743005.1 Shigella sp. FC1967
AATGCGCAAGTGCTGTATGCACTCATTGTCGAAATGGTAAAGCAACTGGATATCTCTGCACTGGTTGTGAGTCACGATTGGTCTTTAGTCGAGCGTTTTGGTTTTAACCACTATCACGCACAACTTGAAGGAGGCGGTAGTGTCTTTATCAAACAATAGCGCCAATCCTAATCGCCTAGGCTTACTTTGCTCACTCGCTTGGCGTGACTTAATTTATGATCGCAAAGTCGCACTCTGTATTGTGTTCTCTTTAGTTTCTGTGATTGCGCCACTACTGCTACTGTTTGGACTAAAGAATGGCATTGTAACGCAGCTTCACAACCAACTGCTAAATGATCCTCGTAACCTTGAAATACGTATGTTAGGTAATGGCAACTACCCTCAAACTTGGTTTGATGAAATTGCGCAAAAAGAAGAAGTTCGTTTTGTTATCCCATTAACACGTAGCTTAAACACACAAGCCGATATTGTGATTGATGGGCAACATTTTATTGATAATGCCGAAATTATTCCGACGGCAGAGCACGATCCTTTATTAGAGGGTGCGACTATTCCTCAAAATGCAGACACCTTAGTGCTCTCTGCCAATGCGGCACAAAAACTACAGGCGAATGTAGGCGATAGTGTGCGCTTATTTATCAGCCGTAAGCTTAATGGTGTCAATGAACGAGCCAAACGTACCTTTACAGTCAGTGCCATTATCAGTGATAGCAAGTTTCCAAGAGCAGCCGCTTTTGTTTCTCTTGATGTTTTAGTCGCAATGGAAGATTACCGAGATGGTTATCAAGCACCTCTTTTTGGCGTAACACAAGGCGTTGAAGCAAAACCAAGAACCCAGTTTGCTAAAGCTCGCCTTTATGCAAAAAATTTAGATGCCATTGCGCCTCTTGATGATTGGTTTAGACAACAACACATCGATGTGATGACACAAAAAAGCCAAATAGACGCTGTAAAAGCAATCAGCTACGTCCTTAACGTAATTTTCTCCGTGATTGCATGGGTATCACTATTAGGCTGCATTGCCTCATTAATTGGTGCATTCCTTGCCAATATTGACCGTAAACGCAAAGACATGGCTGTACTACGTCTATTAGGTTTTCGTCAATTTGCCGTCTCTTTATATATTGTGTTGCAAGCACTGCTATTAACCAGTGTTGCCTTTATTTTAGCCCTTGGGCTTTATACCATCGGTAGCGCCTTATTTACCTCATTATTAGGTACACATTTACCTGAACAAGCCTTTGTTTGTCAGTTAACATTTTGGGATTTATTGATTGCCATGTGCAGTGCCTTACTGGTGGCCTTAGTGGTGGCAAGTATTGGCGCATTACGTGCCGTTTCGATTGAACCAGCGGAGAGCTTACGTGAAATTTAATTTATCGCTGCTAACTTTATCATTCGCGCTGTTATCTAGCAGTTTTACCGCATCTGCCAAATGGGACGATAAATTCGTTAACCCAAAAGCTTTACCTGATGATGTGATCTTGCCTTTCCCTTGTGACGGTTCAATGATCTTTCGCCAAGTCACTATTCCATTAAGTCAACCGTTACAAGACTACAGCGTGACGCTAGGGCAAGAAGGCGATGAATGGGGTTATTTAGAGCAATCACGAGCTGAACATATTGCGGGTAGTTTCCCACTAAAAGGCAAAGAAAAAGGCCGTTATTACCTTATGGCGAAATATCCAGTTACTGATCTGCAATATAACGCCATGCAGAGCGTGGTTAACGGTAAAGAGTGCCCTGTTGCTTCAAATAAATTACGTTTACCAAAAGTGAATATCAGTTGGTATGAAGCAATGCAATTTGCAGATCAATATAACCAATGGTTAAGAAGCAAACATCCAGAAGCACTCCCTGTTGAAGATGGCGCAAAAGGTTTTGCAAGATTACCGACAGAAACAGAATGGGAATTTGCGGCGCGTGGTGGTTTAAACGTCTCTGCCTCAGAATTTCGTGATATGCGTTTCCCAATGCCAGAAGGCACCAAAAACTATATTTGGTCAGCAGGTAGCCAATCCGCTAATGGCTCATTACAGCTCACCGGTTTGTTATCACCGAACCCACTTGGCTTACATGATATGTTGGGTAATGTCGCTGAAATGATGTTTGAGCCTTTTAGACTCAATAAACTCGACCGCTTACATGGACAAGCGGGTGGATTTATTGTGCGCGGTGGTAGCTATCTCACCCCAGAAAGCGATATGCGCAGTTCATGGCGTCAAGAAGAGCCTTATTACACTAATACTGGTGCGAATAAAAACAAATACACAGGCTTTCGTTTAGCGATAGTTGCCCCAGCATTAACCTCACGTGACAAAATCAAAGAGATAGAAAAAGAGTGGCAACAATTAGGTAATGAGAAACCCGCTAACAATAAATCAAAAACCAATAGCGATAATTCCATTAATAGCCTAAATACGCTATCAACCCAAGTACAAGATGAAGCATTGAAGAAACAATTAGCTGAATTGAAAAATACATTACGCGCAAACGCACAACTGCGTGATGAACAACGAGATCAAGCTATCCGCACTTCACTGCAATTAGGTGCTTTTTTATGTACCAAATTAAAAGATGATGGCGAATTTTATGATCGATTAATCGCTCTCCATGAAAAAAACTGCCCTACTGGCACAAAAGATGCCACATGTGAGCGACGTCAAGCGCAAGTTAATGAACATAAAAAAACCCTCGACTTTGTTGTGAGCTATTACGCAGACACCTTAGTGGATATGGCAACAACGTATGATGCTTCTTTAGTAAAACCTCAAATTGACGTTGTACGCCAATTGATGGAGGCCAGAGGAAAATCCAATTTAAATACGTACCTTTCAACGTATATGCAAGGACTGCAAGGATATTGGGCTAATGGTAAAGTTTCACGCAATGAATGGCTTGAAGCGTGCAAAAAACAATAACAGAGACTTTGAGATAGGTGTGGTATGAACAAACAACTTATGGCTGTACTTAGCATTAGTACATTACTTGCCTTATCAGGATGCCAAAGCAATAACGGTACTGATCCTCGATTAAAAAACAACAGTGATATGGAATTTTTCAGCAAATCAGGCATTACAGCTTGTGCAGGGGGGGCTGCAATTGGGGCATTAGGATGCTTAGTCTCAAATTCCAGCAATAAAGGCGCATGTATGCTCATTGCTGCTGTCGCGGGTTGTGGTGTCGGTATTGGTGCAAATGCCTATTTAGACAACAAACGCCAAAATTACGCGACAAAAGAAGAGATGCTCAATTCCATGATTGCTGACATTCAAAATGAAAATCAGCGTTTACAAAGTGCCTCTAACACAGCGAAAGCGGTGATTGCTGATGATAAAAAAGCCATTGCAAAAATTCAGCAAGATATGAAACAGCAACGTTTAAATAAAGAAGCCGCAGAGAAACAACTCAAAGGTATTGATGCCAATATTGCAGCACTTCGCTCACGCTTAGCAGATATGAAAAAACGTGAAAATGAATGGCGTGATATCGCAGCGCAAAGCCGTCAAGATGGCTTAAAAACAGCACAGCTTGATAAACAAATCAATGGGATGAAGCAACAAGTTGCCTCTTTACAAGAAGAGCTTGATAGCCTTTATACTCAACGCACTGCAATAAGACTTAGTTAAAATTAAAAAGGATAATGATGAAATTTTTACCACTTTCCCTTCTCGGAATGACCTTACTTTTAAGTGGATGTGTGACTAATCCAGCGGATTGTGATCCGACAACAGGCGATGTCAGCATTATCACCAAATTTAATTGTAATTACTCAGGGACTTACGATAACCGTATTGAGCAAAAAAAAGTGATCCTAGGCAATGAACAAGCATTAAATAGAGAATTTAAAGCTGTTTTAGCTGCCATTGAAAAAGAAAAGCAACAAACTAATGCCAGCCTCAAAACCCAACAAGCAAACCAACGCGCATTAAATCAATCAATGACCAATCTGTTAAATCAAATTCGCCAAAAAACGAAAGGGCAAAATGATATTCAAAAGCAGATCAATGAAATTGATAAACAAATGAAAGCAGCCCAAAACAACCCATCAAAATCAGTGATGGAAAAACAACTTGAGCTAGAAAATTTACAAAATCAGGTCATTAGCCTACAAAGTGATTTAGGCCTTAAATAAACCTAAAAAGGCTCTCATTATTATA
>NZ_MIIZ01000724.1:0-4159 GCF_001743005.1 Shigella sp. FC1967
AAAACAAAAAAATATAAAATGGCTAACGTTGGTTCTTACGTTACCGATAACAAGTTAAGCTGAATAATAAGGATTGTTTTTTCTAAGTAAAGACGCCATTTAGCTAATAAAACCGCTTTTGGCGCAGAGGAGAGTTATTTAAGATTGAGATCAGGATAATAACTATGTTCGGTAAACTGACCATAGCTATTTTGTACCCTCTGCTCTTGTTCAGTCTGTCTTATTAATATACCAAGCTCATCTAAACGAGCTCGTAATAAATTTCGCGTCTCATTTTCGTTTTCTAAGATTTTCTTTAGCATATCTGTGAGGCATTGCTGTAGTCTCAGCTCACCGTCAGCAGGTTTTACCATCTTAGTGATACTTTCTACGCTTTTTAAATAATCCATTTCCATTTCTATCAGCTTATCCCATTGCTGATCTTTGGCAAGCGTTAACATTTGCTCACTTGATTTTAAAACATGCTCGTAAGCCGCCATAATATCCATATTGTTGTCCACTCTAATTTAATAAGAATTAATCTGTGTGCCGATTTGTTGCCAAGCATCAGAAATTTCAGTTAAGAGCTTGATGACTTCATGAATTTTTTCTGGATTATTTTTTAAGTTAGCATCGAGTAGCTGATTAACCATATAGTCATAAAGGAGCTCCAGATTCTCTGCAAGCTCGCCTCCTTTTTCTTTATCCAGACCTTGTTTTAATCCGTTACCAATAATATTAATGGCTTTAGAAATATTTTCGCCTTTACCGGCGATATTTCCTTGCTCCATTAAGATTAATGCACGGCGAAGGGCGCTAAGCGCCCCATTAAATAGGATCTGGATCAGCTGGTAAGGCGTGGCATTTAAAATCTCGCTTTCAACGTCGATTTGAGCATACATTTTACTGGCTGATTGTTGATACATAGTGTCCTACTTTTAAAAAATTACATTAATAAACGGCCAATTGAGGCACTGGAGTTAGTCATGGAGTTGACCATTTTATCTAACTGTTGGAACTGGTTTTTATAACGCTCCATCGTGGCGGCAATATTGCGTTCCGTATTTTTAATTTGACTATCTAATGTTTTCTTGCGTTTTTTTACGCCATCAGTGGCAATATCTAAAGTACCATCATTAGATTGCAGCGTTTTCTTCAGGTAATTATAGGTTTGTGTACCAAAACCCCGTCTACTTTACCATCCCCCATAAAAAACTCTTTTACGTTAGCGGGTTTTTCTTTTAACGCATCATCCAGTTTTTTATTATCGATTTCTAATGTGCCATCGACTTTAAACTTAATCCCCATTTTATTTAGGGTATCTAAATCTGAAGTTTCTTGTGAGCGAGTAATAAAGCTTTTTAGCTCAGACATAATCATACGGCTGGTGCTATCACCTAATAACACACCGTTGTCTTTTGCTGACTCTTCGCCTTTTTCAACTTGCGTATATTTAGTCAGAGATTTATACGTACTGTTTAACTCATTGTAAGCGTCAGTCCAAGCTTTAATCGCCTTTTTCATTGGCTCAATATCACGAGCAACAGTGACTATCTCTGGTTTATCTGCTTTGTCTTTATTATCAAATGTCGTTTTCTTAAGATTTAACGTGAGCCCTTCTGGCGCATCTTTGATCTCATTCGTTTGACGCTCGATATCAATACCGTTAATCGTTAATTGTGCGTTATTCGCTTTAACGATTTCTCTCATCCCTGAAGTATGGGACGCTTCATCGGTTGCGGGTGAATTAGAAAGAAATTGATTAAGTTTATCATCACCTTCAACGGTGATTTTCATCTCAGATTTAGTGCCTTCTTTACGAGAAGTGAGGACTAAATAGTTTTCACCGTCTTTTGCTTTAACAATAGTGGCTGAAACGTTACCTTCTTTTTTATTGATTGCATCACGCAATTCAATGATCGAAGTTTGTTTATCTTCTAATTCAATGCGTAAAGGTTCTTTTTCACCTTCTTGGGTTATCACTAAGGTGCGTTTATTACCTTCACCTAACGTTTCACCTAAGGTTTCTTTCACATCGGAAACTTTAGTTGATTTTAATGTTTGTGCATGAGCAAGCTCTTTAACTGAGACAGTATAGTTACCAATACTGGCTTTACCATCTGTCGTCACTTTAAAAGCATCAAACTCATCATCAACTTTCGTTGCAACGATTTTATCGAATTTTTTTTAAATCTTCAGACGCTTTCTGTAATTTATCAAGTTGGCTACGGATCTTACCGTAAGCGGTAATTTGCGCTTCGTAGCTTTTCATCTGTTTATCTAGGGGTTCAAGGCGTTTATTTTCCGCCGCCTCCAATTGTGCCAATGTTTGGCTAAGAGGCATCCCTGAGCCCACGCCGAGTGAAGCAATACCAGCCATACCGGTCTCCTTTCTGTGTTCGTAAAATAATCCTCAAAAACCGTTATCGGTAGAATCGGCGAAAAGTTTACGTCTATTTGGTATTTTTGATGACATAAACAGGCTGCCATATAGAAGCCTTTTATTGCTATTGATGACCAAAGTCGAATTTAGAAGAGTAAGAAAAGGGTTGAGACGAAAATTGATAAAAAATGAATAAAAAAATAATAAATTAATTTCTTTATTTATCATTGAGTTAATATTAATTCTATAAAAAATTGCAGAAATATTTGTAGGAAAAGTTAAAGGTTGTATGTGGGGTGCCGATAAACTTGTTGCCGGTGATTGACACCGTAAATGAATAGGCAAACTTTTATTTTATCGACTTGATTTTAAAGGAATCTAGCTATGGCACAAGTCATTAATACCAACTATCTATCTCTGGTAACTCAAAACAACCTGAACAAATCTCAGGGAGCTTTAGGAAGTGCAATCGAGCGTCTGTCTTCTGGTCTACGTATCAACAGCGCTAAAGACGATGCAGCAGGTCAAGCGATTGCTAACCGTTTCACTTCAAACGTAAATGGTTTAACTCAAGCTGCACGTAATGCGAACGATGGTATCTCTATCGCTCAAACGACTGAAGGTGCGCTGAACGAAATCAACAATAACTTACAACGTATCCGTGAGTTAACTGTTCAAGCGAAAAACGGTTCTAACTCAGAATCAGATATCAAATCAATCCAAGAAGAAGTTGGCGAGCGTTTAAAAGAAATCGACCGTATTTCTGAACAAACTCAATTCAATGGCGTTAAAGTATTGAGCGGCGAAAAAGAAAAAATGACCGTTCACGTTGGTACTAACGACAAAGAAAAAATTGAATTTGACCTGAAAAAAGTTGATAGCAACGAATTGAAATTAAAAGATTTCTCAGTTGGAGCGGAAGGTTTAAATGCACAAACAGTTAAAGCTTCTGATATCACTGATGGTAAATCTTTAAAAATCAATGCTGATGCAGTTAAAATTGCTGCAGTACCAGAAGATACATCTACCACTCCACCAACACCAGCTGTACCAGAAAAAGTGCTTGAAGGTGCTGAGTTGAAAAAAATTGGTGATGATTACTTCGTTACTGGTAAATTAGATGGCAAAGATGTTAAGTACAAAGCTGATGTAGGCAAAGCTGATGCTGGAACAGGTGAAGTAACAGTTACAGTTAAAGCAGATGAGTTTGATTTAAAAGCAGCACAAGAAGCAGGTAAAGAGCAAAATACTAATGCTTTATCTAAATTAGATGAAGCAATCAACACCGTTGATGGTATGCGTTCTTCTTTAGGTGCGATTCAAAACCGTTTTGAATCAACTATCAACAACCTGAACAATACTGTTAACAACTTATCTGCTGCACGTAGCCGTATTTTAGATGCTGACTATGCAACAGAAGTTTCTAACATGAGCCGTGGTCAAATTCTGCAACAAGCGGGTACTTCAGTACTGGCTCAAGCAAACCAAGTACCACAAACTGTTCTGTCTCTGTTACGTTAATTCGTACACTGACACAAAAGATACCTTTCTATATCCAAAAGGTTCTCGTAAGAGAGCCTTTTTTTGTTTTTTGTGTTTTATATTTTAAACTCATCTTTTTTAGTTTTATTTTTTCTCTCAACCTCTTTTTACTTTTTTTCTGCAATCAATTATTCCTTAAAAATTAACCGACTGGCTTTTTTTTGCTATTTTCACGATGCCGAAAATCATAAACCCCTCGATATTGGTGACGATAGTGTATAGGCAACGTTATTACAGTGACGTAATAACTAACCT
>NZ_MIIZ01000725.1:0-4149 GCF_001743005.1 Shigella sp. FC1967
AAAACGCTCGAATTGACTATCGAACAACATAAACAACAACTTCAACATTGGCAGGCGCAGCTTGATCTTGCAACTGAACAATGGAGAGAAAAACAGCAACGACTCAATGCATTTGAGACTTTGGAGCAACGCGCTGAAGATAGCCGTAAGCGACATCTCGATCGTATTGAACAGAAACAAATGGACGAGTACGCACAGCGTAGTACTTTACGGAGAACAACTTGATGGAGATAACGCTTCTGACCATGGATGTCGCAGCAGCCTCTCCGGGAACGACATCTGCTTCAAATAGTCAGCCCGGTGATAATGCCCCGACATTTGCTCAGCTTTTGGGTTCTCAACCTCAAAATGCACAGAGTGATAAAAAGACAGCCAATATCACAAACCACGCAACGAAAGAAAACAAAGCACATTCACACTCTGATGAAGACAAAACAAAAGAAGAAGGTAGTCATCTTGCGTCTGTCACCACAGAACCTAATGTGATAGAAGAGTCATCTCTTGAGAAATCTCAATTGACGCTTACTTTGCCGGATAATGAACAATTTGCGGCTATTGTTGAAAATAAAAACCCATCTTTATTAATGTCTGCAGAAGAGCTTGCCGCTGAACTTCCCGTTCAGTTAGCCGGACTCCCTGGATTAAAACGTCTTACCCTTCCCTCTGATCAACTGACTCAAGCATTACAACAGCCTCAGTCAATGAAACGTGAGGAAGGTTTAGCCTCATTAGCACGCACTATTTCAAAAGATCGCGATATGTCGGACTTCAACCTTGCCGACAAACTCAATTTATCAAAATCAGATGAACAGTCCTTGTTAACCCAACGACGACCAGAGACAGCGACGTTAGCCACAGAAAGCACACTCGTTAGTGCTAATCAAACAGAAAAGCCTTCTGCGAAAAAAGTCGATAGCATGGCATCGCTTTTAACACCAACAGCAGAAAAAGTGAATGCGTTACTAAACGGCGATAAGCAAGTTGCCAATACAAAATTAGCGGATAATGTTGCTCAGCAAATAGCGTCAACAAACCACGTTGTAGAAAACGATCTTCACAACACTCTTTCTAACTCCTCTTCTTTGGCTTCACAAAGCATTACGGGTCATGCTCACTCTTCAACCCAACCACAAATGCAATTTTCACCGATGGTAACACAGGTATTAAATGCACAAGTGGGAACGCAAGAGTGGCAACAGCAACTCAATCAACAGATTGTGATGTTTAGTCGAAATGGTTTACAAAAGGCAGAGCTACGTTTACACCCTGAAGAGCTAGGTTCATTGCATATCCGCATGAAAATAGAAGATGGGCAAGCACAGTTACACCTTGCTTCACAAAACGGGCAAGTTCGTTCTGTATTAGAAAATGCCATGCATCAATTGCGTCAAGCTCTCTCTGAAAATGGGATCCAGCTCACGCAGAGTCAGGTGTCTAGCGACACTCATGACAGTTGGCAACAACAAAATATGTCAGATTCCTCTCAATTTAGTGGAGATGGTGCCGATAATCATCAAGGAAGCGAGGGTAATTCTCTGCAGTTAGCCTCTGAAACGGCACTACAAAAGATAACTCTTACGCCTCAAGAATTAGCATCTGCTCGTGGTGGTGTTGATATTTTCGCCTAATACAAATGTATTGGGACGACACCCTATGTCAATAAACGTAAGAGTTAATGGTTTTTTCCCTATCTGTTTCTGCCATTAAAAAACAGAAATAGCGGGATAATTAAGGTTGATTTAGATGGATATGGAAGTCCACAACAGTGAACACGTATCCACTACAAAACAGGAATTTAACTGTCCATGTCTAATTACAGCAATGAACGTAAAAGCTATAGCTTAATTCTGATCATCGTATTATTGGTGATCGCCATTATTGCAGCGGCATTCGGTGGATATAGTTGGTGGGCATTGAAGCATGCTAAATCAGGTTCAGCGGGCACAAGTCAGCAAAAAGTTATACCAGCACCCGTTTTTATGTCATTAGAACCCTTTACGGTAAATCTCATTGATGACGAAGAACACTTAGACAGAGTGCTCTACATAGGGATCACATTAAGATTGCATAATGAAGAGACTCGTAAGCGTCTACATGATTATTTACCAGAGGTTCGTAGCCGCTTGTTATTACTGCTTTCTCGTCAACAGGCTAATAAGCTCGCGACAGACAATGGAAAACTCCAGCTAATGACGGATGTAAAAGAAACGCTGAGACCGACTCTCGTACCGGGAGAATCTGAACAGATCCTCTCCGATGTACTGTTTACCACGTTTATTCTGCGATAATCATTATGAGCGATAATATCCTTTCACAGGCAGAGATTGATGCTCTGTTGAATGATGACACATCAGGTGACAACGCCCAAAAAAGCGCGAACAAGGAACCTGCGATAGCGAAGGATCCGAATGAACCGGATATTCAGCCTTATGACCCCAACACGCAACGCCGTGTGGTTCGAGAACGTTTACAGTCGTTAGAAATTATTAACGAACGCTTTGCACGTCAATTCCGTATGGGACTATTTAACATGCTCCGTCGGAGTCCTGACATTACGGTTGGTGGCATTAAAATTCACCCCTATCATGATTTTGCTCGTAATTTACCTGTGCCAACAAACCTTAATTTGGTGCATTTAAAGCCTTTACGAGGAACCGCATTATTTACCTTTGAACCCAATCTGGTTTATATCGCGGTAGATAATTTGTTTGGTGGTGATGGCCGTTTTCCAATCCCTGTGGAAGGACGTGAATTTACCAACACAGAGCAGCGGATCATTAACAAAATGTTGAAACTGGCACTTGATGCCTACCGTGATGCTTGGGATTCCATCTTCAAAATTCAGGTGGAATATGTTCGTTCTGAAATGCAGGTGAAATTTACCAATATCACCTCATCACCGAATGACATTGTTGTTACGACACCTTTTCAAGTAGAAATTGGTTCAATGGTTGGGGAATTTAGTATTTGTATTCCATTTGCCATGATCGAGCCATTACGTGAACGACTGATCAATCCACCAATTGAAAATGTTCGTCAAGAAGATGGGGTATGGTTAGATAGTTTAGTCAACCAAGTTCAGCATTCAGAGCTTGAACTGGTCGCAAACTTTACTGACATCCCACTGCGTTTATCAAAAGTGTTAACACTTAAAGAAGGAGATGTTATCCCGATTGATAAACCAGAAAGATTGATTGCACATGTTGATGGTGTGCCCGTATTAACAAGCCAATACGGTACAGTAAATGGGCAATATGCCCTTCGTGTTGAACACCTAATTAACCCTGTTTTAAACGCTCTGGATGAGGAACAAACCAATGAGTGATGCAAATCGCCCAACTGATAATTCACAATCGGCTGAGGATATGTGGGCTGATGCAATGGAACAGCAAACTGGGAAAAGCCAGGATAATAGTTCCGATCTATTTGAACATCTGTTACCTGAAGACGATACACTGAATCATCTATCTGACATCAATTTGATTATGGATATTCCAGTCAAATTAACAGTAGAGTTAGGTCGCACCAAAATGACCATTAAAAAATTACTTAGCCTGTCACAAGGTTCTGTCGTTTCCTTGGATGGTCTAGCTGGTGAGCCTCTTGATATTCTTATCAATGGCTATTTAATTGCTCAAGGTGAAGTTGTGGTTGTTTCTGATAAATATGGTATTCGCATTACCGATATCATTACACCATCAGAACGTATGCGTCGTCTGAGCCGTTAATCTATGGAACAGCTTCCTTCCTTTTCCAGCCAAGGTGCGGTAAATACTACCGCACCCGCTATAACACAAACTGTTCAAACACCGACACAACCGTTGCCTGTGAGTCAAAGCCTTGCTCAAGTTAGCACGGCACTCGCTGGCATTATCGTTCTTATTATTATTGCTATGTGGTTATTCCGTCGTTTTGGCTTTACCCGTGGTTCATTTAAAGGAACGACAACACAACTTAGCGTCAAAGCAAGTTGTTCATTAGGTGCGAAAGAACGTGTGGTGGTGGTTGAAATAGAACAGGAATGGCTCGTATTAGGGGTAACTGCATCACAGGTAAATCTGCTGCATAAATTACCCGTCCCTGATAAAGCCTCGCAGGAAGCGACCTCATCACCAACATCGCCATTGTTTACTCAACTATTACAAAAAA
>NZ_MIIZ01000726.1:0-4123 GCF_001743005.1 Shigella sp. FC1967
CCATTATTGATTATGCTCAAGATGGAAAGTTACCTGATGTAAAACAGAGAGCGGAAGGATTATTTGCTTATCCTCAATTAACGGTATATTGGTCAGGTGAAGTTAAAACAGAAGATAAAACACGCGCTTATGGTCGATTATCAAAATCAGGTAATTATTCTACCACGATCACTAATCCAGCTTTATTTGAAAATTATCTGTCAGAACAACTACAACTTATTGCTGATGCTTACCATGCCACTTTTGAAGTGACCGCTTCAAAACAAGAAATTCCTTATCCTTTTGTGATTGATGGAACAGGCATTGGTTTTGATAGAAAGATGAGTGCCTCTTTAGCAAAATATTTTCCAACCACTGATTTATCTAAAATCGGTGATGAAATTACCGATGGTGTAAGTTGTAATAGGGAAATATTACCACTTTCTCATTTTGATGCATTACGTACTGATTTTTCATTGGCACGTTTAAAACATTACACAGGTACATTACCTGAAGATGTTCAGCCCTATATTTTATACACAAATTATAATCGTTATGTTGATGAGTTCGTTCGTTGGGCTTGCGATCAAGTTGCTGATAAAAATAGTCCATATTGTGCACTTTCTTGTGCTGGGTTTCAGCGAATTACAGCAGAAACCGTTGATCCTGAAAAGTTAATATCGGATTTAACTTGGAAGAAATATCAGATGCCCGCCTATCATTTAATTGCTAAAGAAGGTCCCGGAATAACATTAGTGAATATTGGCGTTGGTCCTTCAAATGCGAAAACAATTTGTGATCACTTAGCCGTTTTACGTCCTCATGTTTGGTTAATGATTGGTCATTGTGGCGGGTTACGAGAAAGCCAACAACTTGGTGATTATGTTTTAGCTCATGCTTATTTACGTGATGATCATATTTTAGATGACGTTTTACCTCCTGATATTCCTATCCCAAATATTGCTGAAGTACAACGTGCACTTTATGATGCGACGAAAATGATCAGCGGTAAACCTGGGCATGAAGTAAAACAAAGATTAAGAACAGGGACTGTTGTTACAACAGATGATCGTAACTGGGAATTACGTTTTTCGGTTTCAGCGAGACGATTTAACTTAAGTCGTGCTGTCGCTGTTGATATGGAAAGTGCCACAATTGCCGCACAAGGTTATCGTTTTCGTGTTCCTTATGGCACTTTATTGTGTGTATCAGATAAACCATTGCATGGTGAAATTAAATTACCCGGTCAGGCTAATCATTTTTATGAAGGGGCGGTATCAGAGCATTTACAAATTGGTATTCAAGCTATTGAATTACTTAAACAAGAAGAGAGTAATTTACACTCCCGTAAATTAAGGACATTTAATGAGCCACCGTTCAGATAAAAGGTAAGCAATAAAAATCCCTAATTATTGGACAACAATCCGATAATTGGGGATTTTAAGACGTATTATCAAATAGATATTTTTTATAATAGGGTATTTATAAATAAAATTTAAAAAACGCAAATGTCTCGCTGCTTTTCTTAAACGATCATCTCCACGTCTATCATAACGTTGAGTCGTCATAATACTGGCATGTCCCATCGCATCTTTTACAGTGACAATATCTTCACCATTATCAAGCATAGCAGATGCAAATGTTCTTCTTAGATCATGAGGAGCAAATTTATCAATACCACTTTCTTTTTGCCGAGTTTCTAAAATATAGTAAATGGCCTGATCGGTGATCCGCTCATCGGTGACATCATCAAACCGACGAATGCGAGTGAAAAGAGGGCCATCTTGTGTGCCCCTTATTTCATCAATCCATAATTGAACACGATCCCAAGTATCATCAGGCATATAAGACATTCGTTCTTTATTACCTTTACCTCTAACAAGAAAAGCTTGATCGCGAAATTGGATATGCTCGTAATTAAGTGCCACTATTTCTGAACGACGTAATCCACACCCTAATAACACACTTAATATTGCGGCATCTCTTAAACCTTTCGATGAATTGTCTTTTTCACAACTTCTAAATAAAGCACGAATTTCATTACTGGTTAGTGCGCGACCTTTGGGTAATCGACTTCCTCTTACCGATTTAACTTGGCGGATATGCTGATAACTTTCAGTATCCATTTGTTTCATTGCCCAAGCTTCTAAAGCAACACCTTTTAATGCGGCAAGATATGTATTGATAGTCGCGGGGGCTTTATTGGCATCAGATAACATATCAATAATAGCTTGAATATGATGACGGCGAAGTGCTCCCCATTGGCAATTTTTTAGAGAAGAAAAACCGATCATCTTAGCCACAATAGTTAAAAAAGATCCCATTGTTTGACGGCTACGTTTTGACCCTAAACTCATCAAATAGGCTAATGCGGGATTGGTATGAGCGGGTGAGGTAAATGTTGCATTTAGATCCAATAATGTGTGTTTTTCAGACAATACAAGTGATTTTTCAGGCGGAAGCTCCTGATCGTCGTGGTGAAATTCCACTGTGATTTCCTTATTAAACCAACATAACCATGATGAATATTCTAACAGATCTAAAAAAGAAAAAAGCTACTTTTTCAAAGGATCATTTTAATAAGTAGAAATGATCTTGTTTATTTTATCGTCATAATGAGGGCTAAGTGAGCGTTTTTAGGGTAAATAACAGACTCATTAAGTTAAGGGAAAAAAGTGGCAGATAGGATTAAGAAAAAGAGTAGGGACTAAGAAGAGGAAAAAGGCGCTTATATCGTTTTCGCACCCACGATTTTCACCTTTTATCCGCTTAAAAATTGCGGTGAAACGGGTAAAAATTGGGTGCGAAATCATCAAGGGGTAGTTAAATTACTCTTTATAAATTGCGACAACGGGTTTTCCATCATTACCAATTGTGCCACGGTACATACCTTCAGAATTAAAACTCATTGTGTAGTTACCTGTCTTATCTAATACGATAACACCGCCACTACCATTAATCGCTTTAACTTCATCAAGTGCATTTTGAGCCGCTTCTTCTAAAGGTAAATTTTTATATTTAACTTGAGCTGCGATATTGAAGGCAGTTAAGGTTCTAATAAACATTTCACCCGATCCTGTTGCTGATACCGCAACAGTTTCATTATCAGCATAATTACCTGCACCAATAATAGGGGAATCACCGACTCGACCATAACGCTTATTTGTCATTCCTCCCGTAGAGGTTCCCGCTGCCAAGTTTCCATGTTGGTCAAGAGCAACTGCACCAACAGTGCCATATTTATAATCATACATCATCGGATCAACAAAAAGAGCCGCTGTTTTACCATCATGATCTAAAACGACTTGTTCTTTTTCTATGGCTTTTTGAAGTTGTTGCCAACGATGTTCAGTTCTAAAATAGGACGGATCAACGATAGTAAGCCCTTGTTCTTTAGCAAAAAGATCAGCACCGTTAGAAACCATCATAACATGTGGGCTTTTTTCCATCACGGCAATGGCCGCATTAATTGGATTTTTAACTGTAGTTACACCCGCAACAGCGCCAGCTTTACGGGTTTTACCATCCATAATAGAAGCATCAAGTTCATTACGGCCATCATGGGTGAAAACGGCCCCTTTCCCTGCATTAAATAAGGGGGAATCTTCCATGACATTAATGGATTTTTGAACAGCTTCGATGCTGGTGCCGCCACTATTTAAAACAGCATATCCAGCATTTAATGCTTCGGTTAGTTTTTCTTTATATTCTTTTTCTTGTTCTGGCGTAATGGTGTCTTTAGTGATTGTGCCTGCACCACCATGAATAACAAGACGAATAGGGGCTTCGGTATTTGCAAAAACAGAGCTAGCAAACAGGGTACAAAGTGTCATTGTGGCAAGTTTATATTTAATATTATTCATATAATCTTTCTCGTTTTTAATTAAAATTGACGTGGTATCATCATGTGGATGTTAGGATCTTGATCTGAAATTCTAATTAATTACATCAACGTACTTTGATAACTAACTGCAATAATCACTATATAAAAAGTTTACGGTATAAGTGGTCTGAACACTCAACTTTCTTTTTAATTTGTCGATCTTCATCATATAATCGCTTATTTTTATTATTTTTAAATAAAATCAATATATTGCATATTTTAAATATTTTTTGATTTAATGAAGAGAATAAATATAAAACG
>NZ_MIIZ01000727.1:0-4121 GCF_001743005.1 Shigella sp. FC1967
CACAGCCAAGATTGATTACTCGTTCACAAAAAGCAAATAAACCTAAAGTGGGTATTGTCACGGGGGGCGGATCGGGTCACTTACCTGTATTTACAGGATTATGCCTTGCTCATCGTCATATTTATCGTCAACCACAGCCAAGATTGATTACTCGTTCACAAAAAGCAAATAAACCTAAAGTGGGTATTGTCACGGGGGGCGGATCGGGTCACTTACCTGTATTTACAGGATATGTCGGTGAGGGCTTATTAGATGCAGCTGCAGTGGGTGATGTTTTTGCTTCACCTTCAGCAGACTTAATGGCAGATGCCATTCGTGAAGCCAATAGTGGCTTAGGTGTATTGCTACTTTATGGTAATTACGGTGGCGATATCATGAATTTTGATATGGCGACGGAAACGGTTGATTTTGAAGATAATATTCGTTGTACAACGGTTTTAGCTGCTGATGATGTGGCTTCAGCCAACCCCGAAGAAGCGCATAAACGCCGCGGTGTTGCTGGGATGATCTATGGTTTTAAAATGGCAGGAGCCAAAGCCGAAGAAGGGGCAACCCTTGATGAAGTCACACGAGTTGCTCAAAAAACGATGGAAAATACCCGAACTATTGGCTGTGCGTTGACATCTTGTACCTTACCCGCAGTAGGTCATCCTACTTTCGAAATTGATGAAGATGAAATGGAAATGGGAATGGGGATCCACGGTGAACCGGGTATTTGGCGTGATAAATTACGCAGTGCCGATGATATTGCACAAGAGATGTTTGAGCGTCTACAAGCAGAGTTATCATTAAAAACGGGTGATAAAGTCTCTGTATTAGTGAACTCTTTAGGCGCAACGCCATTAGAAGAACTTTATATTCTGTATAACAAGATTGTACAGCTGGTTGATCAAACAGGTGCAACAATTGTACATCCATTAATCGGTCGTTATGCCACGTCTATGGAAATGACGGGAGCAAGTTTAACATTGTGCAAATTGGATGATGAGCTAGAAGCCTTGATGAATGCACCCGCTCATTGTGCATTCTGGAGGGTATAGCGATGAATATTACGCTTGAAATGCTTAAACAAGCGGTACTCCGTATCGCTATCGCTTGCGAGCAATCTCAACCAATGCTGTGTGAAGCTGATAGCCGTTTAGGTGATGGAGATTTAGGGATCACCATGCAAAAAGGTTGGCGACAAATTGCAGACGATTCACAAGATTGGCAAGATGATCTCAGCAAAGCGCTTTTTCAGTGCAGTAAATCATTACAAAAAGCTTGTGCTTCTTCTTTTGGTACATTGCAAGCGACTGCTTTTATGGCAATGGCAAAATACTGCAAAGAAAACCAACTTCAAGAAATATCACCTTCCGACATTTCACCGCTATTAACTGTTGCATACCAAAGCATGATGGCGAGGGGAAAAGGGGAGTTAGGGCAAAAATCCGTACTCGATATTCTTTACCATTTATCTGAAGCGCTAAAGCCCACTTTAGCTATCGATAATCTAAAAGTAGCAGCCTTACAAAGTGTCGATAGTACGCTAAATGAATTTCGCCAAAAACCTAATTTATTAGGTCGAGCTCGTATGTTCCCAGAAAAGTCTATTGGTTTAGATGATCCGGGTATGTTGGCAATTAAAGTTATTGTTGAAGCAATCTGATTTAATAAAGGTCTATCTATGAAAAAATTATTTGGCGTTACAGTGGCAATGGTTACCCCGTTTGATTCAAAGGATCAAGTCGATATAAAAGCGTTATCTGCATTAACTGAAATGCTCGTCACCAAGGGCGTTGATTGCCTTTATCCTTGTGGTACAACGGGTGAGATGTTGCGTTTATCTGCATTAGAGCGTAAAAGTGTTGCGAAAACGGTTGTGGAAACAGCGAATAAACGGTTACCTGTCTTTATTCATGTTGGCGCAATGACATTAAATGAAACCATTGAATTAGCAAAACATGCCGTTGAAATTGGTGCCGATGGTATTGGTGTAGTGACGCCACAATTTTTTGGTGCAACAGACAGAGAATTAGAAAACTATTTTGTGACAGTGGCAAATAGCGTACCGGATAATTTTCCTGTTTATCTATATAATATCCCACAATGTGCTGCCAATAATATCAAGCCTGAATTAGCGGCAAAAATACAGCAGCAGTGTAAAAATGTCATTGGTATTAAATACAGTTTTGCTGATAACAATACAACATTAAGTTATCTTGCTGTTGCTGAGGGGTTCTCTGTCCTTCATGGCTACGATAAATTATTCTTAGGTTTATTAGATGCAGGTTGTGACGGTACGGTTTCAGGTTGTGCTTGTGTATTCCCTGAACCATTTGTGAATATGTATAAAGCCTATATCGCAGGTAATTATCAAGAAGCAAAACAGTGGCAACAATTTTGTGTGAAATTTAGTGATGCGCTTAAGTCTGGTGCGAATATGGCAATATTCAAATCGGCATTAACTATGCGAGGTTTAGATGGCGGTCATATGCGTTTACCACAACTCGATTTATTGCCAGAAGAAAACCAACAATTAAAAGAAAATCTGACACAATTATGTAAAGAAGCAGGTATGACTTTTTTACTTAACTAAAAAGTCGTTAAACAAACGCCCCCGTTATTTTAGTTGATTGGTTGTATATTGTTTTTTTTTTAAGCAGTATAGGTTTTTTCTATACTGCTTTTTTTCATATTAGAACACGCATAAGATCCATAAGTCATTGCGCTAAAAAGCGACCATATTGCGCGATATCGACATTACCACCACTAATAATAATACCTATTTTCTTACCTTTTAATTTATCACCACATTGACGAGCTGCCGCTAAACCTAAACAGCCCGTTGGCTCTACAATTATTTTCATTCGTTGGGCGTAAAATTGCATAGCCGAAATTAATTCTTCATCTGTGACAGTTAAAATATCGCTCACATAGTGACGAATAATTTCAAAAGTATAATTGCCTAGGTGCTGGGTTTGCGCACCGTCTGCAATTGTTTTCGGTGTATCAATATGAATGATTTCGCCTTTACGTAATGATTGCTGTCCGTCATTTCCAGCGATAGGTTCAACGCCAAATATCTTACAATTTGGTGAAAGGGCATTGGCAGATAACAACGAGCCTGAAAGCAAGCCACCGCCACCTAATGGAACAAATAGCCTATCTAACTCGCCAACTTCATCAAATAGTTCTTTTGCTGCGGTAGCTTGCCCAGCAATAATATGAGGGTGATCGTAAGGGGGAATTAAGGTTAGCCCCTCGTTTTGTGCCAGTTGTTGCCCCATCTTTTCGCGATCTTCTGTATAACGATTATAGGTGATCACACGCCCTCCATAGCCTTTTGTTGCTGCCACTTTTGCCTTTGGCGCATCTTCTGGCATGATAATTGTTGCAGGAATACCTAATAGCTTTGCCGATAACGCAATAGCTTGTGCATGATTACCTGATGAAAAAGTCACGACACCATTTTTACGTTGTTCTGCGGTAAATTGAGATAACGCATTCATTGCACCGCGAAATTTAAATGCCCCCATTCTCTGGAAGTTTTCACATTTAAAATAAAATTGTGCCCCTGTTAGCGCATTAATAGTGCGAGAGGTTAGGACAGGTGTTTTATTAAGATACGGCAGAATACGTTGATGTGCTTCAGCAACATCTTTATAAGTAGGAGTAGGTAACTTATTCATACGATTATTCCTTAATAATAATGGCTTCAATTTCAATTTTGCTTCCAAAATGAAGCTCTTTTACTCCTGCGACTAATCTTGCTGGTCTATGTTCACCAATCCACTTTGCATATAACTCATTAACGATAGGCCATTCATTAATATCAGTCACATAGACTTTGACTTGAGCAATATCAGTTTTCTTTGCATTTATTCCGAGAAGGCAAGCATTTAAATTTTCAAGTACTTGTGTGATTTGAATTTCAACGGGTTTGTTTGCTAATGAATTTCCTTGTTTATCTAAAGGCAATAGTCCAGAAACAAACGACATATTATTTGCAGTAACAACATGAGAGTAATGCCCACCAGGTGAAGCGAGTGCCGCAATATTTTGTTGTGTAAGATGTGAGGTCATTGTATTTTCCTATTTCACTTAAGTTAGATAAAATGTACAACAAACTATACACAATG
>NZ_MIIZ01000728.1:0-4118 GCF_001743005.1 Shigella sp. FC1967
AATGCCAATATCGCTTCTTTATTAGATAAAGCGGAAGATCCTGAAAAAATGATCCGCCTAATGATCCAAGAAATGGAAGATATGTTAGTTGAGATCCGCACAACCTCTGCACGTACTTTAGCTGAAAAGAAAGGATTAGAACGCCGTATCGAACAAGCTGAAAAACAGATGAAAGATTGGCAGGATAAAGCAGAGTTGGCGCTTATCAAGGGAAAAGAAGATTTAGCTCGTGCAGCATTAATCGAAAAACAACGTGTAGCATCAGTTAATGACACCTTGAAACACGAACTGATTATTATTGATGAAACGTTAACTCGTTTAAAAGGCGAAATTAGCGAGTTAGAAAATAAGCTTACTGAAACACGCGCAAAACAGCAGTCTTTAGTTGTACGTCATCAAGCTGCAAACTCATCTCGTCAAGTTCGTCGTCAATTAGACAGTGGCAAAATGGATGCAGCAATGGCACGTTTTGAGCAGTTTGAACGCCGTATTGACCATATGGAAGGTGAAGCTCAAAGTTACGGGTTAGGTAAAGAGAAATCATTAGACCAACAGTTTGCTGAATTAAAAGCTGATGATGAAATTAGCGCGCAATTAGCGGCATTAAAAGCTAAAATCAATATCAATAAAGAGTAACAGCAAGCGTAATAACCATCTTATAAAGGATATGTAATGGGCTATATATTTCTGGGAATACCACTGACCATTTTTATTTTGTTTATTCTCCCTATCTGGCTGTGGCTGCATTACAACAGCCAGAAAGGCGGAGGTAATGTTCAGCTAACCCAACAAGAAATGCAGCGACTGAGCGCGCTGGTGGATAAGGCTCAGCAAATGCAGGAGCGCATTAAGACATTAGAACAAATACTTGATGCAGAACATCCTAACTGGAGGCAATCATAATGACGATGCAGAGCAAACAATTGTATCGCTTGCCACAAGAGGGCGTGATCCGTGGTGTATGCGCAGGCCTAGCCCATTATTTTAATATTCCTGTTTTACTTGTCAGGGTTATTGCGGTGATTGCGCTGTTTGCTGGCTTTTTTGGTTTAACGATTATTGCTTATCTTGTCTTAAGTTTCTTTATGGAGCCTGCTCCTGCTAATTACCTGCAAGGTGAAGATCAGCAAGAAAGCTTAAAAGAAATTTTAAGTGGGGTAGATAATCAATTGATGCAAGGCGAAAAACGGTTACAACAAATGGAGCGTTATATTACCTCTTCTAGTTATCAGTTAAATAAACGCTTTCGAGATTTGTAATATTTTCGCCATTTAATCTGATAAGACGCTCCATTTTAGGGGCGTCTTTCTTTCAGGCCGTTTATCTTTTTTCAATGCTTATATTGTAAGAGAGTAAAATTTCTGATTGAGGAGCGTATTGTGAATTCCAATCAAATATTCGTTTCTTTAAAAACAAATAAACTCGCCCAATTAGCCAAAAAAGGGTTAACATTTGGATTAATGTTATTCACTTTATTTGGACCAGCTGCAATCACAGGCGGTATATTAAAACGAGTAAGTAGCAAACCGTTACGTTGGCTGGTTCTATTGATAGCTGAGCCTATTATCAAAGCAGGCTTTAATAAGCTATCGCGTCAAGTGTCTTGGGAGAAACATGAAACGCCTACAAAATGAACTTACAGCTTTTATTAATCGCGGTGTTGATAGGCATCTTCGTTTGGCCGTAACTGGATTAAGCCGAAGTGGTAAAACCGCATTCATTACCTCTTTAGTTAATCAACTTATTAATGTGCACACTGGTGCGCGTTTACCGCTGTTTTCGGCTGCGCGAAATAAGCAACTACTCGGTGTAAAACGCATTCCTCAACACAATTTAAACATCCCTCGTTTTATGTATGATGAAGGAATGGAGTCACTTTATCATACTCCCCCAAGTTGGCCTGTTCCTACGAAAGGGGTCAGTGAAATTCGTTTACAACTGCGTTATCGATCTAATGAATCTTTAACGCGGTTTATAAAAGAAACATCTTCTCTTTATTTAGAAATTGTTGATTATCCTGGTGAATGGCTATTGGATTTACCCATGCTTGAGCAAGACTATTTTGAATGGTCAGAGCAAATGAATAAGGTCAATCGACAAAGAACGTCACCAGAACAACATTGGCTATCACTTCTTAATAAATGTGATCCTTTTGCGCCAGCGGATGAAACCTTATTAGCTGATATTGCCTCCGCTTACACTGACTATTTATTAGCATGTAAAAAAGAAGGACTTCATTTTATTCAACCAGGGCGTTTTTGTATTACCTGGTGAATTAGCGGGAGCACCCGTTTTACAGTTTTTCCCATGGGCTGATTTACAAAAATACGATATTGCTAAATTAAAGAACGCAGATAAACGTACTAATATTGGTATGCTAAAACAGCGCTATGAATATTATGGGCAGCATGTTGTAAAAGGGTTTTATCGTGATCATTTCCAAGGATTTGATAGACAAATTGTTTTGGTTGATTGCCTACAACCTCTAAATCAAGGTGCTGATGTTTTTAATGATATGCGCCAAGCATTAACACAATTAATGCGCAGCTTTCATTATGGAAAAAGAACTTTATTGAGACGTTTATTTTCTCCTTGTATCGATAAACTTCTCTTTGCAGCGACAAAAGCTGACCATATCACGGTTGATCAACATGAAAATTTAGTCTCATTGCTTCAACAGCTTATTCAAGATGCTAAACAAAATGCTATTTTTGAAGGGATCAGTATTGATTGCATGGGACTCGCGTCTATCGCAGCAACTGAAAGTGGAATTGTTGATCATCATGGCGAAAAAAATACCCGCCTTAAAAGGTTTTCGTTTAAGCGATAATACACCATTAGTGTATTTCCCTGGCGAGGTTCCTAAGCGATTACCTGAAAAATCATTTTGGGAAAAACAGGGGTTTAGCTTCGAATCTTTTAGGCCTCAGCATATATCAAGGGATAGTGCAGTTCCTCATATTCGTATGGATAGTGCAATGGAATTCTTGTTAGGGGATAAATTAAAATGAATGAGCCATTAAAATCGCGAATTGATTTTAAAGAGCCCATACTTCAAGAAGAAGTTACTTTGAAAAAAGGTGTTGGCTTTAATGAAAATGAGCAATTTTTGCCGGTTGATCCACAATTGGATGAAGAAAATGAAGGACAATTAGAAAGTGATGTTCAATCAATTTTAAAACCGAAAAAAAGTGTTTGGAAACGTTTATTAACAATTGCGAGTACCATTTTAGGGGTTAGTGTTATTGCCCAAACGGGGCAATGGATTTATGACTCATGGATAAATGCTGACTGGATTGCATTGGGTGCAGCCAGTGCAGGTGGGTTAATTGTTGTTGCTGGTATTGGATCTGTTATAACTGAGTGGCGCCGTATTTATCATCTACGTCAACGCGCAGATGAAAGAGATAAAGCAAAAGAATTACTTTATAGCCATGCGATGGGAAATGGTCGGCCATTTTGTGAAAAACTGGCTAAACAAGCGGGTATTAGCTCACAGCATCCCGCATTAATTCGTTGGCAAAGTGCGTTACATGACACACATAATGACAAAGAAGTATTAACGCTTTATAGCCAACTTGTTCAACCTATTTTAGATAAACAAGCCAGAGCTGAAATTAGTCGTTCTGCTGCGGAGTCAACTTTAATGATCGCTGTCAGTCCGCTAGCTATGGTTGATATGGCCTTTATTGGTTGGCGTAATATTCGTTTAATTAATCGTATTGCAGAAATTTACGGTATCGAATTAGGCTACTATAGTCGTTTAAAACTATTTCGTCTTGTTTTGGTCAATATTGCATTTGCTGGTGCGACGGAACTGGTGAGAGAAGTTGGAATGGACTGGATTTCACAAGATCTTGCTGCACGGTTATCAACAAGAGCGGCTCAAGGTATTGGCGCTGGTTTATTAACGGCACGCTTAGGAATAAAAGCAATGGAATTATGCCGTCCTTTACCATGGATTGATGATAATAAACCTAAACTAGGCGACTTTAGAAAAGAGTTAATCGGAAAATTAAAGAATACTATTAGTAGTAAAGAAGAAAGAATAAATTATTATATTCATCTTTTAATTGTTTTCAAATAAGAACCGTAGAAACCATTCTGCGGTTTTTTTG
>NZ_MIIZ01000729.1:0-4097 GCF_001743005.1 Shigella sp. FC1967
TTTAGACGAGATCTGTGAAGCTCAATATCGCGAAGCAGGTGTGTGGGAATTTAGTGGTGAAACCTTTGTTAGTGATCTGTCTTATCACCAAATCAATGGTGGTGGTGATACTTGCCCAGGTTATGACGTACTGCTTTTCACTAAGGGCATGAACGGTATTAAAGCCGATGCGCAAGCAAAACTGGCTGAATTAAGCATGGAAAATCCTGCGGATATCGACCGTATTTATTTCTACAAAGCGTCTATTGAAAGCTGTGAAGGTGTGATTGCTTACGCACATCGCATTGCAGAACATGCGCGTGAATTAGCATCAAAAGAGAGCAATCCACAACGTCGTGAAGAGTTACTAACCATTGCTCAAGTTAATGAAAATGTACCCGCTAATCCCCCTAAAACACTACAAGAAGCACTGCAAAGTATCTGGACAGTTGAGTCACTGTTTGAAGTTGAAGAGAACCAAACGGGTCTTTCTTTAGGTCGTTTAGACCAATACTGCTTCCCAATGTATGAAAACGATATCAAATCAGGTCGTTTAACGCGTGAACAAGCACTGGAAATGATGCAAGCCTTTATCATCAAATGTGCTGAGTTAATGTGGATGTCGAGTGAACTAGGTGCGAAATACTTCGCGGGTTATCAGCCGTTTATCAACTTAACCATTGGCGGACAAAAACGCTCTGGTGGCGATGCATGTAACGATTTAACTTACCTGATTATGGATGCTGTACGCTTTGTGAAAGTGTATCAACCATCACTGGCATGTCGTATTCATAACCAATCGCCACAGCAATATATGGAAAAAATTGTTGATGTCGTAAAAGCAGGTATGGGCTTCCCAGCTTGTCACTTCGATGATTCTCATATCAAGATGATGCTACGTAAAGGCTTTGACTTTGAGGATGCTCGTGACTACTGCTTGATGGGCTGTGTTGAGCCACAAAAATCAGGTCGAATTTATCAATGGACATCAACAGGTTATACCCAATGGCCTATCGCCATTGAGTTTGTATTAAATCGCGGTCGTATGGTGTTGTTTGATAGCTACCAAGGTTTAGATACAGGGGATTTACGTGACTTGCGTACCTATGAAGATTTCGACCGTGCTGTAAAAGAGCAAGTGGCACATATCGTTCGTTTATCCGCCATTGGTACTGTGATCAGCCAACGCGTTCACCGTGATGTTGCACCGAAACCATTAATGTCTTTACTGGTTGAAGGCTGTATGGAACAAGGTAAAGACGTCACTGCGGGTGGTGCAATGGTTAACCATGGTCCTGGCCTTATCTTCTCCGGTTTAGCGACTTATGTGGACTCAATGGCAGCTATTCGCAAACTTGTTTATGAAGATAGAAAATACACCTTAGAACAAATCCGCGATGCGCTATTAGCTAACTTTGAAGGTCATGATGAGTTATTACGTGACTGCTTAAATGCACCAAAATTTGGTAACGATGACGATATTGTTGACCAATATGCATTAGATATTACGGAGTGGACTGAGCGTGAATGTCGTAAATATAAAATGCTCTATTCCACGCTGAGCCACGGCACGCTGTCTATCTCTAACAATACGCCAATTGGCGAGTTAACAGCAGCCACACCAAATGGTCGTTTTGCATGGAAACCATTGTCAGATGGGATCAGCCCAACACAAGGCGCTGATAAACATGGCCCAACGGCGATCATCAAATCAATCAGCAAGATGAATGTTGAAACCATGAATATCGGTATGGTTCATAACTTCAAATTCCTGAAAGGTTTATTAGATACCAATGAAGGTCGCCAAGGTTTAATTACTTTATTAAGAACCGCTTCAATTCTGGGTAACGGCCAGATGCAATTTAGCTATGTTGATAATGAAGTACTGAAAAAAGCGCAAGTTGAGCCTGAAAAATACCGCGATTTGATTGTTCGTGTTGCAGGTTACAGTGCTTACTTCGTTGAATTATGTAAAGAAGTTCAGGATGAAATTATCAGTCGTACTGTGATTGAGAAATTCTGATCATAGCCATAGGGGTGGCACAAGCTATCCCTTTTAATCGACAAGACAAGATTTAAATTTATCGAACAGGGATGTTTGATGCAGATTTGGAGGCGTAAAGATGGAGACGGCGGCAGAAACAAGAGGTCGGATATTTAATATCCAGAAATACTCTATTTATGATGGTGATGGTATTCGTACTCTCGTTTTTTTAAAAGGCTGTAATATCCGCTGCCCTTGGTGTTCAAATCCAGAAGGTCTTAGCAGTGAATTTCAGGTGATGTACTCTCACGACAAATGTGTAGATTGCGGTAAATGTGTTGATGTTTGTCCTGCGGGTGTGCACTACATGACAACGAATGAAAGTGGTAAGCAAGTTCACCGTGTTGATCGCGCTGTTGATTGTATTGGTTGTCGCAAATGTGAAGAAGTTTGTATCTCTGATGCGCTTGATATTATGGGAAAAGATGTTTCTGTCTCTGAGTTAATGAAAATCATCATGCAAGATTATGACTTTTATATCTCTTCAGGCGGTGGTGTCACAATCGGTGGCGGTGAAATGAGTTTACAAACTGATTTTGCGGTTGCGCTTTTACGAGAATGTAAAAAGATGATGATCAATACCGCTGTGGAAACACAAGCGACCACTAACGTGGCGAATTATGAAAAATTAGCGGAAGTGGTTGATCAATTTCTGATTGATATCAAACACATTGATACGACTCAGCATAAAGCATTGTTTGGTATTGGTAATGAGAATGTCCGTCGTAATTTAGAGCGTTTAATGGATCTAGGTGCCAATGTGGTGATCCGTATGCCTTTAGTACGAGGTTATAACGACTCTTATGATGCGATCACGGGCGCGATTAACTACGCAATGGAACTCTCAAAACGTGGCAATATTCAGCGTATCGATATTCTTCCTTATCACCAATTTGGACGTAATAAGTACGAAAAATTGGAAATGATCTATCCGATAAAAAACGATCCAAGTTATACGCCAGAAGAGCTAGATAGTTTAGAAGCCTTCTTTAAGAAATTTGATTTCGATATCCGTCTTGTCCGTCACTAAGTAGGAGAGAAAGATGAACAGTTTAGGTGTGATTGAAACTCGTGGATTAACCGCAGCCATTCAAGCAGCAGATGCCGCCTGTAAAGCCGCAAATGTAGAAATTATCGGATACCGAAAAGTAGGATCTGGCTTGGTATCAGTCTGTTTTCAAGGTGAGATCAGTGCAGTAAGAACAGCGGTTGATCATGGTATTGATGTCGTGAGCCAAAAAGAGTTAGTGATTGGTTCATTGGTTATCGCAAGACCAGAGCCAAGTGTGATCACTAAATTACTGACAATAAAAAGTAAGAAAAAAGCATCGGCTGTTGCTGAAAAAACGCAAGAGACTGCCCTTGAAACAGTTATTGAAACAATAGTTGAAGCCCCAAAAGCCGTTGCAGATTTACAGGCTCAAAATATTGCTTCTGAAACTAAGAACGTTACAGATAAAGCACAAAGTAGTAAAAAAGAGATCAAACCAGAAAGCCGTAAAGGTAAAAAATAATGATTAATCAACAACTCATGGGGAAAATTCTCTCTCGCTTACCCGCACATGGAATGATGTCGGGAGAGACACAAGGAATGGCCATCCCTGTTGGTATTTCTAATCGTCATGTGCATCTTTCACAACAAGATGTTGAAGCATTATTTGGCAAAGATTATCAACTCACCCGGTTTAAAGATCTTAAACAACCGGGTCAGTTTGCCGCAAAAGAGTGTGTGATTGTTGTGGGATCTAAAGGCTCGATCAGTAAAGTGCGTGTTTTAGGCCCCGTTCGCCCACAAAGTCAATTAGAAATTTCAAAAGCGGACTGTTTTGCATTAGGTGTAAAAGCACCTGTACGTGAATCAGGTGATTTAGTTGGTTCTGGCAATGCTGTTTTAATGGGACCTGCGGGTCATGTTGAATTAAAAGAGCAGGTGATTTGTGCTCAGCGTCATATTCATATGAGTGAAATTGACGCCAGAATGTTCAACGTCACTAATGGTCAAAAAGTACACATTAAAACAGAAGGTGAGCGTAGCCTGATTTTTGATGAGGTCATTGTTCGTGTGAGTGAAAAA